>NZ_BAABCQ010000062.1:0-38897 GCF_039539045.1 Streptomyces marokkonensis | reverse complement strand
GCTCATCTCGGATGGCATCGACATTTCCCTAATGGAAGCGGGAGAGGGACGCGACAAGAAGTTGAAGGAGTTTCGCAACCGGCCTGCGCAAATCATTTGGGAGGAAGCTCAAGGTTCCGGACCAGGACCGAAACCTGTCCTCGTCTTCCGAGAGAATGCGTTCGTAGAGGAGAACAGTCGATTCGGATTCGACTTGAGCAGTCTCGAATGGAAGTTGGCTGACGCTCCAAAGCAGACGACGGCGGAAGCGGCCGCACTCGACGCTGCCGAGGCATGACAAACCGACGAGACCGCTTTACCGACGTTCGGAGGGTCGGCGGTTCCCACGACAACGGGGCTGACGCGCTGAGGCGCCTTCCCGGCGGACAGACCATGATGATCCAGAGGTGAGGTCGGCTCAGTTTGTCCGAAGGCGGTGCCCGGCGTCGGTACTCTGGAGGGCATGTCTACTGCCCCGGTTCGTGTTCGTTTCGCCCCGTCTCCGACCGGCATGTTCCATGTCGGTGGTGCACGGTCCGCTCTCTACAACTGGGCCGTGGCGCGACAGTCCGGCGGTACGTTCGTCCTGCGGATCGAGGACACAGACGCGGCCCGGAACAAGCCGGAGTGGATCGACGGGATCATCAGCGCTCTTGCAGCGATCGGCATCCACGAAGAGGACGCCGCCTTCGAGGGGCCGTACTTCCAGTCGCACAACGCCGATCGGCACCGGGAAGCGGGTCTGCAGCTCTTCGCGGCCGGTCGGGCGTACTACTGCGACTGCAGCAGGGAGCAGCTGAAGGAGCGCACGGGCTCGGACCACCTGGGTTACGACGGGTTCTGCCGGGACCGGGGACTGGCTTTCGAGGAGGGACGGGCGCTGCGGTTCCGGACGCCTGACGAGGGCGAGACCGTCGTGGTCGACCTGGTCCGCGGGGAGCCAGCGTTCCCGAACAACGCGATCGAGGACTTCGTCATTGCCCGGGGTGACGGGTCCCCGGTCTTCCTGATCGCCAACGTGGTCGACGACCTGGACGAGGGCATCACGCAGGTCATCCGCGGTGAGGAGCACCTGTCGAACACGCCGAAGCAGCAGCTGCTGTGGGAGGCGCTCGGTGCGAAGCCGCCGGTGTGGGCGCACCTGCCGGTGATCGTGAACGAGAAGCGGCAGAAGCTCTCGAAGCGCCGTGACAAGGTCGCGCTAGAGGACTACCTCGCCGAGGGCTTCCTGCCCGAGGCGATGGTGAACTACCTGATGCTCCTGGGCTGGGGCCCTGGCGACGACCGGGAGATCATGCCGCACGAGGAGCTGGAGCAGCTCTTCCGGATCGAGGACGTCAACACGGCGCCTGCCTTCTTCGACGTGAAGAAGCTGACGGCGTTCAACGGCGACTACATCCGCGCGCTCTCGCCGGAGCAGTTCGCCAACGCCTGTGCGCCATGGCTCGTCGCCCCGTACGCGCCGTGGGCCCCGGAGGCGTTCGACAGGAACCTCTTCGAGGCGGTGGCCCCGCTGGCCCAGACCCGACTGGCGCTTCTGTCGGAGATCACCAGCTACGTGGACTTCCTGTTCCTCGACGAGCCGGTCGAGGACGAGGCGTCGTGGAACAAGGCGATGAAGGCCGGCGCCGGCGACATCTTGTCCGACACCCGTGCCGAACTGGCCACTGTCGCGGACTGGAAGGCGGACGACCTGAAGGCCGTCCTGCTCGCCGTCGGCGAGAAGCACGGCCTCAAGCTGGGCAAGGCCCAGGCGCCCATCCGGGTAGCGGTCACCGGCCGGACGATCGGACTCCCTCTGTTCGAGTCCATGGAGCTGCTCGGCCGGGACCGCGTGCTTGCCCGTCTGGACGCCGCGGCCAAGAAGCTGGCCGCTACGCAGGCATAGTCGTTGGTCAGGCGACCTGCGCCAGCAGGTCGCCCCAGGCGTTGCCGAAGTAGTTCAGATCGAACCGGGCCAGGGCCTCGTATGCGGCCTTGGCCTCGGCCTGACGCGTTGCCGCGCGTTCCCGGACCTGCGTCGGCAGGCGGCCGAGGTCCGGGGCCGGCTGACCGGTCAGGGTAGCGAGGTCGCCCAGGCCGGCCACTGGGCGGATCAGGCAGGGCAGGCCGAGCAGCAGGGCCTCGGCCGCGCAGCGACTCCAGCCCTCCCGCATCCGGGGAAGGAAGACACCGACGTCGCACGCGCACAGAAGCCGCAGGTAGCGCTCTCGTTCCACGTCGTAGTGGGCACCGTCGAAGCCGATGGTGTTGCTGCCGCTGGTGATCACCCGCAGCCTGGGGCCGCCGGCCAGAGCCGCCGAGACCTCCTCGATGCCCTTCCAGTGCACGGCCTTGCCCGCGTACACGCCTATCGCGTCCGGGGGCAGGTCGAACTCGGCGCGGCATTCGGCGCGGTCGAAGCCGCGTGCCCTCTCGATCTCCGTCATGTCGAAGGCGTTGTAGATCACACGCACGTTGCGGATGCCTCGGGCCCGGAGGAATTCCGCCCAGTACGGGGCGACGCAGACCACGGCGGCGCATTGCGGCAGCATCCGGAACAGGTGCTCCCAGAGCATGGCCTCGACGGGTGCGGAGTCGTGCTGCAGCGGCTCGTAGTGGTGGAGGAGGAACACCGTGCGGGCCCTCATCTCCGGGGTGAAGAGCAGCAGGCTCAGGTCGTCCCACACGAAGGTGCCGGTGGTGCCGTGCAGCGTCCGTATGGAAGGGGCCAGGCGGGCAAGGTGGCGGAGCTTGCGCCAGCGGCGGACGCGGTAGGTGCGCTTGTGGTCCGGGACCGTGCGCCACTCCACGTCGTCGGCCGTCGCCTCGTGGAGCATCCGCAGGTAAACCCGGCCGCCGGTCCGGCCGACCGGCTCCATCGAGTAGACGATCCGCTTCACGGACGTACCTCCTGTTGGTGTCGGTCGTACTCGGCGTGGAGCAGCGCGTGCATGGCCGCCAGGTGGGGGCTGAGGCTGCGGGCGGCGTCGGCAATCGGGAGGTAGAAGTCCTCCAGGCTCCGGAGGAACCGCCGGCGCCGGTCAAGGTTGGGCGAGAGGGCAAGGTCGCGCAGGTTGTGAAGGCGGTCGGCGAACCGGACGAGGAGGTCCTCGGATGGGAGCGCGGCCTGCTTGAAGCGCCAGTTGGTTTCATCGCCGGCGGCCTTGGGACGCTGTTCGAGGCGGTGGTCGGCGGTCATGGCGCGCAGGCGGACGGTGAACCGGGCTCCAAGGTGCTGGACGAGCAGCGCCTCCGCTTCGGGAGCCACTTCCAGGGCGTCGTGGAGAAGGGCGAGGACGAGGGTCTCGGGGTGGCTGACCCTGATTTCGGCGCGCAAGAGCGTGACGACGGCCAACGGGTGCTCCAGGTACGGGGTGCCCTGGTCGCGTGTGTGGCCGTCGTAGACGGTGAGGGCCAGGGTGCCGGCGACTTCGGCGAAGGACTGCTCGTCTGTGCTCCACAGGGCGGTGCCGAGCACGGTGAGGACGTGGTCCAGGTCGGTGGGGTTCATCCGCCTCACCTCGTGAGGAGAGCCGTGGCACGGGGGTCGGACAGGTGGCCGGCGAGCAGGAGAGTGTCCCCGACAGCCAGGGCGTCGAGGCCGAGGTCAGCCGCCGCTGCCACGGCCTGCTCGGCGGTCCGCAGGATCGGGGTGCCCTTTCGGTTGAACGAGGTATTCAGCAGCAGCGGTAGTCCGGTGCGCTCGTGGAACTGCTCCAGGAGTTCGCGCAGGCCCTGATGGTGGGGGTCGACGGCCTGGACGCGAGCGGTGCCGTCATGGTGGGTGACTGCGGGGATGCGGGTGGCCTGGCACCGTCGGACGTGAGCGACCCGGTTCATGAAAGGGTCGCCCTCCGACATGAACCACTCCGTGGCGTGTTCGGCCAGGACAGCCGGGGCGAAGGGACGGTACGTCGCTCGCTTCTTGATCGCGTTGAGTCGATCACGCGTGGCGGTGTGGCCGGGGTGAGCGAGGATCGAGCGATGACCGAGGGCACGCGGCCCAAATTCGAGCGGTCCCCGCACCCAGCCGACGATGTGTTGCTCCGCGAGCAGCGCGGCCACGGTTGGCTCCAGTCCCCGTCCGAGGCCGGTCAGGGCGCGGTACCCAGTCGGCACCGCCGGCGTTGGCACGGCACCCGGGTGCGGGCCCCAGGCCGCGTCTGTCGGCACTGGGAGGCGCTCCTGCCCGAGATGGTAGTGCCAGCCGTAGAGCGCGGCGCCCACGGCAGTGCCCGCGTCGTGCGGGGCCGGTGCCACGAAGAGGGTGTCGAAGCCGCTGTCGGCGGCCAGCTGACCGTTGAGGTGGGAGTTCAGGGCGCACCCGCCCGAGAACACCAACGTCGAGGATCCGGTGAGACGTTGCAGGTGTCGGGCGACGTGGACGACCGATTCGGCGAAGACCTCTTGAACGGCGGCGGCCAGGTCGGCCCGTTGGTGTTCTGGCTGCTCCGCGACATTGGCAGCGGTCCAGGCCCGGCCACCGAGCAGCAGCGGGGTGCCGCTGTCCGCCGAGCCCCAGGGGTACTCGATGCGCACCTCGCCGTCGTCTCCGAGCCGTACGAGATCCCGGAGCTGAGCTGCGTAGCGCTGAGGGTCGCCGAAGGCCGCGAGCGCCATCATGCTGCCCTCGGGCTCGTCGCCGGGAGGGATCACTCGTCGGGCGAGGTTCCGGTAGAAGTGCCCGAGGGATGAGTGGATGCGCCGGGGCCCGGCCGGGCTTCGGACAACGGTCGGCATGCCCTGGTGGAGGCGGTCGATCCGATCGGGTCGCAGGCCGTACCCGGTGATGCGCTCCCGGCCCGGACCGAAGTCGGACCCGAGGGAGGAGCCGCCGGCGTCGATGACGAGGCCCGCTGCGTACTCGTGGCCGGAGAGCAGGTAGCCGGAGAGCACGTGGGCCGTGTGGTGGGAGAGGAGGCGGAGGTGTTCGCCGAGCGGGGCGGGCAGGAGCGCGGCGAGTTCGTCGCGCTCCTCGGCCAGCCACCAGCCGGCGGCGGGGTTGGGGCGCATGGAGGCGGCCCAGACGACGTCGATGTCCTGCGGTTCGAGGTCGGCGGCCTCCAGGCACCACTGGAGCGCGCGGGTTGGGGTGGTGAGAGTGCCCTTGCGGGTGGGGTGGTTGTGCTTGACGCCGCTCCAGCGTTCCTCTTCGGCCGCGTAGAGGCGGCCGTCGACGACTAAGGCGGCGCTGGTGTCGTGGTGGAAGTTCAGTCCGAGCACTGCGGGCATGGTCGTGTACCTCCGGTCTGGGGTCAGACGGTGAGGGCCGGGGCGGGGAGGAGGGCTGCGCCGGAGTCGGTGTACTCGTGGCAGCGCAGGCAGAATCGGAAGTGGTGGCCTCGGGGCTCGAAGACCTTCGCCGCGAAGTCCTCGTCCCAGATGCTGAACTCGCTGTCGTCCTTCGCCATGGCGTTGAAGCAGCGGTAACAGGACCCGTCCATCTCGATCATCAGGTGCTGGTCGAGATAGCGGTCGCAGAGGCCACGCAGCTCGTTCGCCGGCTGGCCGACGTCGACGTGATGCACGTGGTTGGTGACGTGGATGGCGCCGTACGTGTCACACAGCCGCACGAGCTGCGTAAGGCGGAGGGAACTGATGCCTTCCAAGACGCTGTTGATGACCACGGTCTTGCCGGCCTCGCGGAGGCGGGGCACCACAGCGTGGACCTCGTCGTAGTTCTCGTGCTCGTCATCGCAGCCGATGAGGACCTGGTCGTACGAGCGGAGGGTGGCGTCCATAATCCGCTTGTTACGGGCCAGAGTGATGGCGTTCGTGCCCAGGACCATGACCTTGTCGGGCAGGCGGGCGCGGGCCGCGTCGCTGAGGGCGGGGAAGTCCCGGTGCACCGTGGGCTCGCCGCCGTTGATGTGCAGCTGTTGGAACGGGATGGTCTCCAGCCTGGCCAGGATGGTGGAGAACAGCTCCATGGACATGTTCTCGCCCTGGGCGCCGTCGGCGAAGATGCAGAAGTCGCAGGACCGGTTGCATTTGGTCGTGATCTTGACCTTGGCCGTCTTCAGGGTACGGGGCAGGGGTGCACGCGCGGGCATGGCGGGACTCCTTGTGCTAGGGGTGGACGTCACCGGGGGTGTGGCTGAGGAAGTCCTGCACGGTGGGCCTCTGCTGGTGCCAGAGCGCGAGGGTCGCGCGCAGGGTGCCGGCGGTGGTCGGGCCGGTGGGGATCAGCCTCGCCATTCGGGCGGCCAGCCGCTGGGCGGGAGTGGTCTCGTCGGCCGCGAGCGCGATCAAGGTCCCTGCGGCGGATCGGAGTTCCTTCGCTTCGCGCCGGATCAGATACTCGGTCGCGACACCCGGCGGCGGGTCGAGGTAGTACAGCCAGCGGGCGACGCGTACGCGGAGCATCCCGGCTGTCATCACCCAGTCGGTGTCGGCGTGAAAGCCGCACTCGCCGACAGTGCTGGGCGCGTCGGGAACGCGGCGCATCGCCGCCTCCAGAGCGACATGGGCCGTGCGAAGCAGGTGGCGCGGGCCCCGAGGGCGAGCGTCGGACCGGTCGTCGGCATGCCCGAGAAACAGTTCGGCGTACCCGTCCAGCCCGTCCGGCCGCCACTGCGTGAGGGCGGCCGTCTTGCCGGGGCAGCGGGTCCGTGTCGCGAGAGCGGCTGCGGCGAACCAGCACGGGGCGAGGTAGTGCCAGGCCACGCAGTGGCGCCGGTACGCGGCAACGTTCTCCACCACGTTGTCGATGCTGTCCGCCGCCAGCTGGTACCGGCCGCCCAGCCGGGCTTGGAGGATTCCCCGGTAGAACCGCTCGTCGACCTCGCGCCACGGCGCCATCTGGGCCCGCGACTTCCAGCGTTGGAAGTCACGGACGCTCCCGCTGATCAGCGACCAGGTCGCCAGCTCGGGCGCGGAGACAAATCGTCCGTCGGCCTCGACCATGGTGAACGCGAAGCCGGGCGGGTGCTCCAAGAGACGCTTGTGAGAGATGTCCCTGCCGACCGCGGCCGTGTGAGCGGCGGCCAGGCGGTGGTTCCACTCCTCCCAGTCCGTCGGTGCCTCTGGGATGAGAATCCGTACGTCGATGTCGGAGTGGGGCGCCAGCAGGTCGGCCGGCTGCCACTTGTGGGTGAGCATCGCCGCGCCGACGCCGTGAGCATCCAGCTCGCGCTCGTACAGCGCCCCGAGCCCTGGGTACAGAGGCGCCTCAACCATGACCATCACCGCTCCTCGGTGGATGCGCGGGCGCAGGAGAGCCGGGCCGTTTCCGTGGTCAAGAGAGGGAGAAGCGGCAGGACCGGGGTGCCTTCGGGACGCTCCATCCGGTCCCAGCGCAGGTCGTAGTCGACGTAGTGGAAGCCCTGCCAGGCGTCGTTGGCGTTGCGGTCGAGCATGGCCTGGAAGAGGTGGGCGAAGGCGTTGCCGAGGGTGCCGTCGGCGAGATGGGGCTTCAGAGGGATGTCGCGGTTGTGGAGGATGCAGGGGCGGGCCACGCCCGTGGGCGTGATCTTGATGCGGTTGGCGTCGGAGCAGGTGGCGCAGCTGGAGTTCGAGATGAAGCCGATCGAGCCCGCCCAGCCTTCCGGGCGAAGATACTGCCCGGGGCTGCGGACCCCGAGCTCGTCCCTGCGCACCTCGCCGGCGTTCACGAACCACTCGTGGAGACGGTCTCGAACCTCCGCCTCACTGATGAACTCGGTGTCGAAGAGCGCTTGGGCGGGGCCAATGTTCTGGAGTTCGATCAGCCGGACGGCGATGGGCAGGTCGCGGGCGAGCTCGGCGACGGCGAAGGCGTCATCCAGGTAGGTGCGCTGCAGAACGCAGTTGATCTTCACGCGCAGGCCGAGGGCGAGCGCGGTGTCGAGGGTGCGCCGGGTGACGCGCGGGTCGCCGCCGCCCATGATCTCGGCGGACCGGTCGGGGTCGAGGCTGTGGAGGCTGAGATTGAGGTACGTCAGACCGGCGCGGTGGAGTTTCTCGACGCTCAGGCCGCGGCGCAGGTTGCCGTGGCTGGTCATGCCGATCGCGGCGTCGGACCCGAGGCCGTCCGCCAGGCCCGCGATCACGTCGATGATGTCCGCTCGGAGGGTCGGCTCGCCGCCGGAGCAGTGCGCTTTCTTGATCTGCCAGGCGCCGGCCTCGGCGGCGATGGCCGCGTAGTCGGAGGCGGTCAGGGGTCGGTCCTTGTGCCCGTAGTCCGGCATGCAGCGCGGCTTGCAGAACACGCAGTCCAGGTTGCAGAGCGAGTTCAGGGTGAAGGCCAGGTAGGGGTGGTTGCGGCTGGTCGCCGTGAAAGCGGCAACCAGGTCGCGGTGGCGTGTGGTCGGCATTGGTCAGCCTCCTACGAGGGGAGAGCGAGCAGCGGGCACCTCGGCCAGGCCGTTGAGCGGCTGGTCGGTGAGGTAGCGGCGCAGGTTGTCGGCGAAGAACGCGACCGCCTCGTCCATGTACGTGCGGCTGAGCGTGGAGCTCTTCGGCGTGAGGACGACCCGCGGGTGGAGCCGCAGTGGATGGCGGACCGGCAGCGGTTTCGGGGCGAAGACGTCCAAGGCTGCGCCGCGAAGGTGGTCAGCGTTGAGAGCGGCCAGCAGAGCCGACTGGTCGACGGTCGTCGCACGGCCGAGATTGAGGAAGAGGGACTTCGGCTTGAACGCCGTGAAGAGGTCGTGGTCGAAGAAGCGGTCAGTGGCCCGCGTGGCGGGCAGCAGATCGACCACCACGTCGGCGACGGCGACCGCCTGGTGCACTGCCGACGCGTGCATCCACGTGATCCCGCCCTCGACGGCCACCGGCGGCGTGCGCCGTACGCCGACGACGTCCATTCCGAAGGAGCGGGCCGCGCGAGCAAGGTGCTCGCCGATGCTGCCACAGCCGACGATGGTCATCGTCGCCCCCGCCAGGTCCAAGAACTCCTCAGCCAGGTCGTCCTTCCACCAGGACCGGTTCCGCTGGACCCGCTGACTCATGAACAGACCCCGTGAGAATCCCAGGACCATCCCCATGGCGTGCTCCGCCATTGGCCTGCCGTGGAACCCGTACGAGCGGGTCAGAGCGACTCCGACAGAGTGGGCCTCGGCGACAGGCAGATGGTCGGTGCCGGCTGACGGGGAGGCGATCCACCTCAGGTGAGGGGCGCCGAACAGCCACGACGGCTTGAACGTCCAGCCGAAATAGACGTGCGCTTCGGCCAACTGGTGCGGCACGGTCTCCTCAGTCGCCGTACGGAACTCCACTCCGGGGAAGGCGGCTGACAGCGCCCGCTCGTGCTCGACGGACAGCCGCCAGAAGCGGTGCGGGGACTCCAGGCTGACCAACACAACCGGCCGGTTCATCGTGATCGTCCTTCCGCGCTTGACGCGGGTTCCAGGGCCCAAGGGGCGATGCGCCCGATGACGGAAGCGATGCTGGCTTCGTAGTCGTGACGCGAGCGCACCAAGGCCACCCCGGCGCTACGGAGCCGGTCACGTTCCCTGGGCAGGACGGTCAAGGCGCGATGGATCGCGGAGGCCAGAGACTTGGCGTCCCGTGGTGCGGCGGTGAAGCCGGTCTCGCCTTCAACGACCGTCTGGGCGAGTCCGCCGGCCGTGGTCGCCACCACTGGGCCGGCTCCGGCCGCGAACGCCTCCAGGGGGATGCGCCCGAAGGGCTCCTCGCGTGAGGGAACGACGACTGCGCGCAGGGCCGGGTTGTACAGCCATGCGCGGATCGCCGGGGTGAAGCGCGTGATCAGGGTCGCGTCCAGGCCGTGTGCGTGGATGTGCGCCGCCAGGTCCTCCTGGTATGAGGTGGAGCGCTCGTGTTCGTCCGAGGTCACGGCCGCCAGGACCAAGTGCGGAGCGCGAACCCCACGCTGCTTGAGGAGGAGCAGCGCCTCCAGAAGGTCATCGAAGCCCTTCGTCGGCACGGCACGGCCCATGGCGAGAAGGAATCCGGCGCGGGCCTTGAAGGGCAGAGGCAGCACGATGGTCGGCCTGGCCATCTCCTCCCGTATCAGCCCGTTCGGGATGCTCACGATGCTTCCCCGAGGGACGGCGTAGTTGACGAGGAGATGGCCCCGCATGTGCGAGGAGATGGCGCCGATGCGCCCGCCACGGACCGTTGCCGCCCGGAGGGCCTCCCGCTCCCAACGAACACGGGACAGGTCCTTGGGCCGGGTCAGCGCCGTCATGGAACGGGGAACGAGAAGCAGGTCCATGGTCGGCGACGTGTAGGGCGCCAGCCCAAGGAACGGGATGTCGAGGCCGATGAGGAGGCACCGGCTCGCTCGCTCAGCGATGCGTACGGCCGCCTCGCCCGCCAAGTCGCACAACTGCACGGAACCGTGGATCGACTCCGGCGCCGCCTGGACCCCCGGGGACGTGATGACGTCGGCCTCCGCCTGCCGAAGCATCTGCTGGACCTCGGCGGCCCACCGCCGGTCGTGCGCTCCCGCTGTCTCCGGCACGTGCGGGGTGATGACGGAGAGGCGGCCTGGCGGCAGGATGCGGGCGAGCGCCGTAAGGAAGGAACGGTTACTGAATCCAGTGCCCGACGCTGCGCCGTAGAAGCCCTCGTGGAGGGCGACGATGACGCGGGGCCGCCGGACAGCCTCCGACACGACCGTGGGCGGGGGTGGTGAAGTTGCATGGTGCATGCGCACTGGGTGGTGCCTCCTTCGAAGAGGGGTGTCACGGGCGAGGGCATCAGGCGCTGGCAGTCGAGGACCGAACCTCACGGGTGAGCCGACACCAGGCGCGGGTGCCGCAGGTGCCGGTCGTCAGCGACCAGGCGTCGGCCAGGGCCTCGACGATGACCAGACCTCGTCCCGATTCGGCCTCCTCGCCCGGAGCCTGAGGGAAAGACGGCGCCCGTTGAGAGCAGCCGCCGTCGGTGACGGTGATCTCGACCTCCAGACTGCCGGTGGTCGGGTTTGCGCGATCGACGCACAGGACCAGGGGCGGGCTGCCCGAGGCGAAAGCGTTCGTCGCGAGCTCCGACGTGATGAGACGTGCGTCATCGAGGAGGGTCTCCTCGGCTCCGTGGAGCGCAACGGCCACAGCCTCCCTGGCGACTTCGGCCGCCTTCGGCCCGTACGGCAGATCCGTGATCAGCGTGGTCCCGCCGGCGCCGTCGGTATGTCCGGACGCCGGGCCGCACGCCGGACGCTCGGTGTCGTGGTCCAGCACACCGCCGAGACGGCTTCGCGCGGCGCTCGTGCGGTATCTCAAGGCCCACCTCTTTCCGTCGGCACCGAGGACGGCGCCTTCCGCCGGGGTCCAAGAACACCGGAGGAGCGGGGTCGTGCAGGACCCGATCAACGGGTCAACTCGGTCAACTTCGTTAAGAGGCAGGTGAACCAGCGGCCCGAGGGCGGCACCATGAGGGAGCGCGAGAAGTGGTGGACGAACCACTGGGGCAAGAGGTGGTCGCACGTGGCACCGCAGGCAGGGGAACCCAACGCCGTACTGGCGGGGTGCCTCGACGAACTCGGGTGGAGCCCGAAGGCTCTCGCTCGCAAGCTCAACAGGGTGTTCGGAGCTGGGACGGTTGCTGAGTCGGCGCCTTACCACTGGCGGGACGCCGGCTCGTTGCCGCGCTCGCCGTTACCGATGATGACGGCCTACGTGCTCTCCCAGGAGCTGGGTAGACCTATGTCGGTGGCCGAACTCTGGCAGGGCCGCGTGGGTGACTCTTCGGCGCTCGTTCCGGCCGACACGGATCTCGCACGGCCCTGGACCGTGCAGGGCATGGAGGCGACCGTGGAGGATTGGGTGATGGGAGGGCTCGTCGACCGACGCCGGTTCCTCGCGATCTCAGGTGCGGGGCTCCTCGCGATCGTCGCCCAGTACCTCGACGGCACCGCGGGGCGCGGCCAGTACACGCATCGGATCACACCGTCCGTGGGTGCCGATCCGCTCGTGGACCAAGTCGAACAGCACCTGCCTATGCTCTCCGCGCTCGATGATGAGCACGGTGGGGCACGGCATCTCCCTTACGTAGGTGCCCAGTTCCGTGCGGTCGGCCTCCTGATCCGCGAAGGCGGTCACGCTCCCGCCGTCGCGAGCCGTCTCATTCGCGCGCTCGCGGAGATCGGCCAGCTGGCCGGCTGGATGGCGTTCGACGCTGCCGATCACGGTCTGGCGCAGCGCTACTTCGCCACGGCGCTACGCGCGGCGCATCAGGTCAACGACCTGCCCCTGTGCGCCCACATCCTCGGCGACCTCTCGTTCCAGGCCGCGAGTCGGGGCCACCCGGCGGACGCCATCGCTCTCGGCGAGGCTGCTCGCCGCGCCAGCGACGCCGCACCACCGGCCGTACGGGCATCCGTCCTGTCCCGGCTCGCGTACGCGTACGCCACCGCCGACCGCGACAACGACTTCGCCCACACCCGTGGGGCCGCACGTGAACTGATCACCAGCCGGGACGGAGGCCAGGAGGAACCCCGCTGGATGTACTTCCTCACCGACAACCACCTCGACTGCCAGGCCGGTTACGGCCTTGTCCAGATGGGCCGCGCCCAGCTGAAGGCGGACGGCGGTACGAGGGGACGGCGCTTCCTCGCCCAGGGTGCGGAGATGCTCCGGTCCGGTGCGTACGACGTCCCGCGCGGTGACCCCAGCCAGCGCAGGGCCATGTTCGAGGGGGCCTGGCTGGCCCTGGGCTACAGCGCCCATGGTGATCTGGAGGCCGCCTGTGAGGTCGGCCAGATCGTCACCGACCGCCTCGACGTCGTGCGCTCGCCACGCAGCGCGGCCCTGCTCCACCAGCTCGCCGCAGACCTGCGCCGCCGACAGCGCAACGCCCACGTTCGCAGCTTCCTGCCGACCCTGGAGCACGCCCTCGCTCAACATGCCCCGTCGACACCACCCGGCCGTTAGGGTCAGGATCATGGCCGCAGGGGAGCGTGTTGTCGTTGTCGGGGCTGGGGTGGCAGGGCTCACCACCGCCGTCGTTCTCGCCGAGGCCGGCGTCTCGGTGCATGTCATCGCCGAGGAGGTGCCGGGCGTCACCTCGCTGGCGGCCGGGGCGATGTGGGGTCCGTACTTGGTCGAACCGAAGGACAAGGTCGACCAGTGGGGACAACGGTCGCTGGAGATCTTCCGTAGGCTGGCCGAGGATCCGGCCACGGGCGTCCGGCTCACCAGCGGCATCGAGGCATCCCGCACGGCCGAGGCACCACCGGACTGGGCCACCACCCTGCCCGGATTCCGGCCGTGCGGCCTGGCAGAGCTGCCGACGGGATTCTCGGCCGGCTACCGGTTCATCGTGCCGCTGATCGACATGCCCACCTACCTCAACTACCTCCTGCATCGGCTTGATGCCGCTGGTGGAACAGTCGAGCGGCGACGCCTGGCGTCACTCCCGGACGCTGGCCCGGCCACCGTGATCGTCAACTGCACGGGCCTCGGTGCTAAGGATCTACTCCCTGACCCTGACCTGCGGCCCATCCGCGGCCAGCACGTCGTCGTCACCAACCCAGGGTTGACCGAGTTCTTTTCCGAGGACACCGGCCTCTCACCGGACCTGCTGTGCTTCTACCCACACGGCGACACCGTCGTCCTGGGCGGCACGGCCATCGACGGTGAGGGTGGCCTAGCCTCCGACGACACGGCGGCGGCCAGCATCCTGGCCCGCTGCGCCGAGGTCGAACCCCGTCTCGCCACAGCCCGCGTTCTGGAGCATCGGATCGGTGCCCGGCCCACCCGGGCTACGGTCCGGGTGGGCGCTGACCGGCAGGAGGACGGCACCTTGGTCGTGCACAACTATGGGCACGGAGGCGCTGGCGTCACGCTGTCATGGGGTTGTGCCGGGGAAGCTTATGAGCTGCTCGCAAGCGAGTGAGGCAAAGCTTCCAGGACCCAAGTCTGAATCGCTGCCCTTGGATACTCCCAACCGGGCTGCGATAGGAGCCCGCTCCTTCTGAAGTGGGTTCGCTTTCAGTTGGCGCCTTCGAGCGCAGACGCTCGTTCTCCATCTCCGCAACGGCCACCCGTTTGTTTAGCTCACGGCCGGGTTCGGCATCGGGGCCATGACCTCGTACCGGTACATCACCGCAGCCGTCGAGATTCTGGCCGCCCTCGACCGCAACTTCCCTCGACGACTCGATGACCACAGGGGGGTTGACGTCTCGCCTGAGACGTAAGCGACCCCGGTCGCTCCTGCGAGGCCCTGGCCGAGGAGGTACCCAGCGGGTCACCCCGCCAGGTGAAAGGGGGCATTCTACGCACCAATTACGCGAAGAGGACCTAGTCCGGCCTGGTCCCCTCGAACGGGACAGCTCCCTCGACCACCGTTCGGCAGGGCGCGTATCACCAAAGCAAGGGTCCCGGCCGACGGGTTCAACACCGGAGGTGGGGCCATCGCCCGACTCCCGTAACGGAGGAGACAAAGCATGAAAGACACGCCAACGGCCACCAGTGGCGACGGCCACGAGGGCCACACCAGCCACCCTCTCGGGAGTGCTGGCCAGGCTGCCAGGCTCCACCCCGTCCCCGCAGCCCCGTCCGACAGCGAGCCCGCCGTGGGCGGGTCCCCTGTCCAGCGGACATTCACCTTCACCAGCACCGTCACGGGCGAAAAAGTGACCGTGACCTGCATGCCCGGCTGCATGGTCGACCACAAGGCAGACAGCGACACGCCCACGCACCCGCACGACATCTACTGCGACATACCCGGCACAGCCGACGAACTACCCCTCTACGGCCCGCTGTGCACCACGCGAGGCCCGGAGGACTTCCGCTTCCTCAGCTGGCAGATCCAGTCCCACCCCTTCTCGGCCAGGCCAGCGGAGAGGCTGCCCTTCGTGGCCATTGAGGTCTTCGATGACCACTACATCGAGTACCTCGAACCGGACACACTGCAGGTGATCATCGGCCGCCTGCAGAAGCGGGTCGATTCCCTGCGCGAGGCCCACGCCCAGCTCGTCAACGTCCGCACCGAGTACGTCAACCTTCCGGGGGTGGCAGCATGAAAGCCACGTCCGTCACCGAACGCGCCATCGCCGAGGTGGAAGCGTTCCGTACCAAGATGCGGGAAATCGGCTCGTGCTCCCCTGCCGTGGAGAAGTTCGCCGACGACGTGATCGTCGGCATCATCGTCTGCGGATCCCCGAGGGCCGCCGTCGAAGCGGCGATGCGTAACGTCCTCAGCGAGTCGACGGAGGTGACGGTATGACGACGTTGACCACACGTGCTGGCTTCGATGCCTTCCGTGACCGCATGTGCGACCACTTCGGGCGGCTGCCCAACGGGCTTGGCAGCCAGCACCTCCACATCGAGCAGGCCCCGCTCGGCCCGGATGAGTACTTCACTCACCGGCTCGACAACGACGGCCACCACATCGTCTACGACCCGCGGCAGACCAGCGGGCTCATGACGCGCCAGTTCCTCGGTATTTACGCGACCTTCACCGAGGACTCGATCCGCGAGGGCGTCCGCGACGCCTACTACAAGGAAGATGCGGCGGGCGTTCGGGAAATTTGGGAGATCGTCCTCAGCGAGATCGACCGCACCCAGGATTCTGCGGGTGTGATGGGCTGGCTACGGGAGCTGCTGCAACAGGCCCGCACGAAAACCAAGCCAACGGCCGCGTGAGGACGACCGCGAACACCGCGGTGGTCGGGGGTGTGCAGTTCCTGGACAGCCCCGGCCGCGTCGCCCAGCCCGCACCTGACAGCAAGCCTCTCAGGGAAAAGTGCGCGGACCGGGCTTGATGGCTGAGCCCGCGCCCTCACCGCCGTGGACGGTTGTTCGGGTGCACGGACACCAATGGCGAGGCGGGCTGTGCCCCATCCAGTGCGGGTCCAAGCGCGGATAGCCGCATGGTGGTCCGTCGGCGGGCGGCTTCGGCTCGGAGGTTCGGCGCCGGGTTGCGGCTCGTGTGCTGGATGCGTGTGATCAGGACCCGTGCGGGTTGGCGGGCGGTAGTGAGTTCACGTTGGACGGCGGCTTCCTTGAGGAGCTGGTGGGGCTTGTGGCCGCCGGCTTCGGCATCGGCGAGGACGGCGGCGAGGGCGGGCCAGGCGGGATCGCTGAGAATGCGGTCGGCGTGGTTGGGGATGGCGGCGCAGACGTCGTGGACGAGGGTCCGGCGAGCCTGCTCGCTCGGTTGACGGGTGGCGAGGCCGTCGAGAACAGGTGTGAGGGCCTGATCGGCTGCCACCTGAACGTGGTGAAGGGCCTGGCGGGCGGCTTCGGTCTGGTGAGCGTGGCTCTTCGCGTCGTGCCAGTGGGCGGCGAGGACCGTAGCCCAAACGAGGGCGGCGAGCAGGGTGGCCAGGACGCTTGCGTCGGGACCGGTGGCGGTGTGGGCGATGTCGCGGGCGGCAGTGCGCAGGGTGTGGGCGGCCTGGTTCTCGGCGCGGATCTGGGAGCGCTGGGCACGGGCGAAAGCTCGTGACGCGGCTCGGAGTTCGGCCTGGAGGTGAGCGGGGGCTTTCTGGGCAGTCGCTTCGATGAGTTCGCCGAGCGCGGTGATGTGGGCCTGGGCATGAGTGTCGTCGGCCATGTCGGTGCGGAGGGTGTCGAGGGCGTCGGTAGCCTGGTGCCAGGGGGTGGCAGGTTGGTCGCGGCGGGCGGTGGGGTGCTCCTCCAGCACGGTGGTTTCGAGGCGGGCCTTGAGTTTGGGAAGCGTGAGGTCGGGGGCGATCTTTCCACCAGGGTGGAAGATCTGTTCGCCGTCGTTGTTGAGGTCGCCCGGTCGGCCGACGGCGTAGCCGAGGAGGTCTCCGGACGGTCCGCGGCGGGGTTTGACCGCGATGTTGTCTGCTTCGAGGTAGGCGAGAAGTTCCTCGGCGCTGCTGGCGTGGGGAATGGCGGCACGGATGCGGTCCTGGAGCCAGTCGCGGCTGGTCTGTTCCCAACCGAGCCGTTCGGCCTTGTGCATCTCGGCCTGGGTGGACCGGCGTCCGGCCGTGAGGTCGCCCTTCTTCAGCTGGCGCAGGCCGTAGTCCTTCTCGATCTGGCGGCAGGCGTCGCCGACGCGGACGCCGCTGTCGTGGAGCCTGGGGCGGCGGCCGTCTTCGCGGACGGTGGTGGCGAGGATGTGGATGTGGTCGTCGGCGTGGCGTACGGCGATCCAACGGCAGCCGAGGTCGTCTCCGGCGGGGGCGATGTCGGCGGCTTCGACGATCCGCTGGGCTATCTCGGCCCACTCGGCGTCCGAGAGGCGACTGTCTTCGGGGGCTGCGCGGACGGGGCAGTGCCAGACGTGGTCGGTGACCTTCTTGCCGAACTCGCTGTTCCGGAGCTGGACAGGCTCGTCAAGGTGGCGGGCGAGCTGGGTGAGGGTGGCGTCCTCGTCGCGGCCAGGGTCGGGCATGCCGAGCATGGCAAAGCTGGCGACGATGTGCGGGTCGGTGTGCTCGTCGTGACGGCCGGGGCCGTAGAGGTAGGCGAGTAGGCCACGGGTGTTGGACCCGGCCGGTTTGATGGCGGCGATCACGCGGCCTGGTCCTTCCTGTCACCAGCGGGTTCACGCAGGGCCTCGGCGATCAGCTCCAGCAGGCGGTCCAGTTCGTCGAGACGGTGACGGATGTCGGGCGGAGTCAGGTCGCTGTTGAGGGCGCGGGCGATCTGGTTGACGTTGACGCCGATGCGGTTGAGCTCGCGCAGCACCTGGGCACGGAACATATGGGTGCGGCGGCGTTCCTCGGACAGCGGCAGATTCGCGGTGAACCGGCCACTGATGAAGGCGAGGACGATGTCGGCGGCGAAACCGGACTCCCCCTTGTAGCCGTGCTCGGCGGCGGCCTCCTGGAGCCTGACGTGCTCGTCGCTGGTGAACCGCATCGGACCGACACGGATGGTCCGCTTCGTGCCGGTGAAACGACGGATCGCTGGCTGGACGCTCTGCACGTCTCGCTCAACGGCCGCCGGGGTGGCTGCGGGCTCGGGGCGGAGAATCTGCTGCTGGGCAGCGTGCAGAGTGTCCGGGTCGGGGCCGCCCTCGGCGCCGACCCCCTGGTCCGGCGCCCCCTGGCGTCGGGCCGTCTCCGCCACCCCCGGGGCGGAGACCGCCGAAGACCGGCCTTGAGTCGGACTCGGGGTACTACTGGCTCCGCCAGGGGCCGTCCGTCCGAACGCCCGCCGTAGACGTCCCAGCAGCGTCAGGGAATGCGACGACACAGGTGTCTCATCATGGGTGTCTTCAGGCGGGTGCTCGTCGTGCGTCAAGGAAGATGCTCCAGGTACGGCTGGCAGGCGGGGGCGAGGATGCCTGCCCGGCGGTGGTCGTCGTGTTGTCCACAGGTGTGGAAATCTGCGGGGCGGCTGGCGGAGCTCGGGTGACCGGAAGGGTTCCGGTCACCCGAGCACATGGCAGTCAGCGCCTGGAGACCTCGATCCCGGCGGCTTCGAGTTCCGGCCGAAGCAGTTCCATCACCTCGGTCTGCCGCTCACTGCCGATCGTCAGGTCCCGGTCCTTCACTGCCGCTCGGAGCAGGCCGCGCGTGAGTTTGCCGTGCTGGTGACCGGCGGCCCGGCCGATATCCGCCAGCTCCGCGATGGTCGCCTTCGCCGGACGGCCACCGCTCGGTCTGCCCTCCGGAACCTGCGCCGCGGGTTCCGTCCGCTCACCGCCGGCGGCTCGCGAACCGGCAGGAGCGGCGTCTGGCAGGTGGCTGTGACTGAAGTCGCCGACCGCTTGCTCCGGCGTCTGTACGGAACCGGTGTTCGGGGAGTCGTCGGACGGCGCGACGAGCTGGTGGATCTGTCGCATGAGGACGCCGAAGGCGACCATCGCGGCGGCCGGAGGGACGGCGGCGACCACGTAGTCGAGGAACGGGACGGTGCGTGCGTTGCCCGTGCCGCTGACCCCGGCGACGTTCAGGGCTATGGAGCCGACCGATCCGACGGCGGTCACGGCGATCGCCCACGGGTCCGTGACGCGGCGCAGTGCCGCGCGCAGCATGAGCAGTTCGCCCGCGACGATGAACGCGTCCAGGGTGGCGGGCCAGGCCCAGCGGCGAATGGGCGACGCTCCGAGCCCGTGCTGGCCGGCGACGTCGGCCAGGTGCGCGTAGGAGAGCCAGAACGCTCCGGCGGTCAGGGCGACGATGACGACGCCGGCCGCGCCGAGCGCGAACTGCTCGGCGTCAGCCTTCCTTTTCGGTAGCCCTTCGCTGGGGACGTCATCGTGCGGCTGTGGGGCTTGCGTGAGGGGCGGAGTGGTCAAGCGGAAGGCTCCTGGGGGTAGCGGTGTGCGGCGTCTTTGCCGTCTCGGCCGTTGCACGTGCAGGTCAGGGCGGGACGGCAGCTCTCCTGATGTGCCGTCCCGGCGGGTGCTGGCGTCTTGTCCCGAGTCGGGACAGGTGTGCGGCGTTCTTGTCCCGACTCGGGACAAGAACGCGGTGCCTTCGGGACGGGCCTTGCTTGGCCGGTGTGTCCCCTGAAGGGACGGCTGCGCAGCACCGTCCGTCCCAGTAGGCAGGGCTGTGAGCTGCGGCGATACGGCATGGACGCCTGGGACGTGGCAAGACGGATTTCGGCAACGTCTCCGGCGGGCATCACGCCTGGAAACGCCTGCGTTGCCGTCTTGCCCCTGGCTGACGTCTTGCCGGTGTGCTGTCTGACCTGCGAGATCACGGCAGGGACGGCAAGTACGGCAACCAGGAGGCGCGGATCAGCTCTCGCCGCGGCGGGCGTCGACTGGGTGGACGGCCGGACAGTACCGCCGCCACGCGTCGAGGAACTTGTGGCGCATGTAGCCCTTGCGCTGAGACCGGTCGGCCATGCGTACATTGCCGGGCCGGATGTCGTAATCGCGCAGCATCGCGCCGAGTTCGCGGGCGGTCAGGCCGTAGCGCCCTCGCTCTCCCCACGGGGCTTCGGCGTCCGCGTTCAGGTAGTGCAGCAGATCCTCGGTGGAGAGGCTGTCCGCCTCCCTCTGGGCGAAGAAGACCCGACGGATGTCGGCGAGGATGCGCGCCCCGCTGGGGTGGTCCTCTTCTGCCGCCACCTCGGCAGCGACCATCCGCGCGCAGGCGATCCGCGCCAGCCGGGGCCAGCGACCACCCGCCAGGTCAGCGACGATCACCAAGGGCTCCCACGTGTCGGCGGCGCGGTCTTCGACCGGCATGTCCGGCTCCAGGTTCGCGGCGTCTTCCAGCAGCGGCCTGGCCAGTGCGTGGATGCGGTCGCGCAGCTCGTGCAGGGCCGGGATGTCCCGGCGGGAGCGGAAGGGCTTGACCTTCTCGCCCTCGGCCCGGCGCCGCATTCGGATGACCACCGACCGGTCCATGACCGTGTCCGGCAAGTCCCCAATTCCCGCGATGGCCGCCATCGCGAAGGTGGCGAACTTGTGCGGAGTGTGATCATTGCCGACGACCCGGGTGACGTACCGCCCGCGCTGATGGCCGGCGTTGAGCAGGCCGCGCGTCTCCTCGTTCTTCTCCGCGACCTTGGGGCCGAAGATGGTGTCGGCCTCGTCCACCAGCAACGTCGGCGGCTCGTCCTCGTGGATCGAGCGGAAGATGGCCGCCGGTGTGGTGTTGATGGTGAGCATCGGCTCGTGGACCGTCTCGGTCAGCACGTCCAGCAACCGCGACTTGCCGCAGCGCTTCGCGGGCCCCACCACTGCCAACCGAGGGGCGTGCTGCCACGCCGGCTGGAGATGTGTCGCTGCCACCCACAGAGTGATCGCGTCCAGCGCCTCAGAGGAGGGCGGGATCACGAACCGGGCTATCTGCGAGCGCAGCTCGTCCAGAGCCTTCGAGCCGACCGTCGGCTCCGCGTCGGGCATGGCCTCCAGGCCGATCGCCGGGTCCGCCTCGTTGGCGCTGTCATCGGCCGTACCGTCGCTCGGGTCCACCCTGCCGTCGGCCTGCGCGGGACTCAGGTGGGCTCCGGGCCGGCCGGGGATGGCTGTGGCGGGCCAAGCCGCTCGTACGGGGGCGGAATAGGACTCGGAGTTCTCGGGTTGCACTGGGCGGCTCCTCGTCTGGCGGTTTCGGGTTTGCACACCCCTGCCGCCGGGTCGGTTCTCACGGGATTGCTGGGGAGTCTCGGGGCCTCCGGCGTTGCACCGCCGGAGGCTCCCTCTCTTCTCGCGGGTCTCTCGGCACCGCGAGCGACCACGGACAGTACGTCCACGCCGTGCCACAGTCCAGCGTTTCTGTGTCAGCTCAGCGCAGAACCATCTGCTACGCGTCAGGCGCTTCACGCTGCCAGCCCCAGCAGGGCCAACAAGTCCGCGGTCACCACTCGGTAGGCGTTTCCGAGACGGAGCACCTTGCACGGGTACTGGCCGCGCTTGGCGAGCTCGTACCCCTTGCTCCGTCCCAGTCCCAGCGCCCGGTTTCCTGTCTCCAGGTCAACGGCTGCAGGGAGCTCAAGGAGCTCCTCGCGGCTCATCCCCTTCGCTCGGCCGGCCTCTTCGTTCTCGCGCATGCCTGCTCCATCCATGACTGAGCCCACGGCGAACGCGCCCATCGCGTCCGTCTCCAGGTCTTGGAATCAACGCTAAGCGAGCTACTGTGTCTAAATGACACAGCACCGTAGCGATCCTGGATGCAAGAAGGTCGACGACGAGGACGACGTCCAGGAGTGGGTGGATCAGGTAATGGCCACCGTGGCCGCCGAAGTCCGCAGACGACGGAAGGAACTGGGTTGGAGTGCGCAGGACCTGGCCGACAAGTGCGAGGAGATCGGCCACCCGATCCCCCGCAACGTCATCGCCAACATGGAGTCCGGACGCCGCTCCAACCTGCCCTTGGTCGACGTCATCGTCCTGGCCGAAGCGCTCAACACCCCACCCATCTGCCTCGTCTACCCGGTCGGCTACGTCGACGACGTGCAGCGACTCCCGCTTCAGCACCCCACCACTTCGCTGGACGCGCTGCGCCGCTTCACCGGGGAGGAGACCGACCTCGGCACGGACGACGACATGCTCCGCTACTTCCGCGCCCACCACGCCGCCGAGGAGCAACTACGGAAGGCGCGCCGCGACGAGGACCACGCTCGCTACCACGCCGAGACCGCCCCGAACGCCGACCGTAAAGCCGAGGCCCTCCGCTCTCAGGCCCGTGCCGCCGAGGCGGCCGACGACGCCGCCAGCCACCTGCGCAGAATCCGCGCGTTCATCCAGGAAGAGGGCGTCACTCCCCCGTCCCTGTGGCCAGACGTGGCCACCGCGATCGACTCATCCGGGAGCGATCCAGAGACCACCGAGGAGAATGATCTTTGAAGGGCTCCACCTACCGCCGCTGCTCCTGTCGCGACCCGAAGACCGGCAAGGAACTCGGCACCTCCTGCCCCAAGCGCAACAGCAGGAACCACTGCACCTACTCCGTACGCCAGGAGCTCTCGCCCCGCGAGGACGGCAGTCGGCGCTCCTTCGCCCGAGGCGGGTACAGCAGCCTCAAGGCGGCCCAGGCCGACCTCGACCACGTGCGCGCCCTCCTCGGGCTGGCCGAATCGGACGACCCCGAGGGCACCGAACTCATCGCCGAGATGCTGGCCGAGGTCAGCCGCGAACGGTCGCCTCTGCCCGAGGTCGAGGAGACGAGGCGGCGTCTCCACTCCGGCCAGGACCTCATCGGCAGCTTGACCGTGGCCGAGTGGCTCGACCGGTGGCTGGCTGGCAAGCGCATACGCAAGTCCGGCCTCAACCGCTACGAGACCGACATCCGCGTGCACCTGAAGCCTCGCATCGGGAACCGCCGCCTGGACCGGCTCCGCGTGAGCCACCTCAGCGAGATGTTCACCGACATCCGCGACGCGAACGCCCAGATCCTGGAGGACAACGCTCAACGGCGCGCCGCACTCGACGAGCTGGCGACCATACCGTGGAAGGGCGGGGAGAATCGCGCCCGCCGGAAGACGATGAAGATCGCGATCGACGAGATGCCGCCCTTCCGCCGCGTCACCGGCCCCGCCACGCGCCAGCACGTCAAGGCCACCCTCCGCGCGGCCCTGAACGACGCGATCGGGCAGCAGATCATCACCTTCAACCCCGCCGCCCACGTCGAGATCGATCCCGTGCGCAAGCCGAAGGCGCTCGTGTGGACGGACGAGCGGGTCGCCAAGTGGGAGCAGACGGGCGAGAAGCCGTCGCCGGTGATGGTCTGGACGCCGCAGCAGACAGGAGCGTTCCTCGACTTCGTCGCCGAAGACCGGCTGTACGCGATGTGGCACCTGATCGCCTTCCGTGGCCTTCGCCGTGGCGAGGCGTGCGGGCAGCCGTGGTCGGAGACGAACCTCGACACGCACGCCCTGACCGTCTCCTCCCAACTCGTGCAGGACGGCTGGGGGGTCGAGGCGTCCGATCCCAAGACGGACAGCGGGTATCGCGTGGTCGCCCTCGACGACGACACCGTGGACGTCCTGAAGCGGCACCGTGCGCGGCAGGAGGCCGACCGCCAGGAGTGGGGCACCGCCTGGGTCGAGACGGGGAACGTCTTCACCCAGGAGGACGGGTCCTGGCTCCACCCGGGCAAGGTGACCGATCTCTTCGAGCGTCTCGTCGCCGCATCCGGACTTCCGCCGATCCGTCTGCACGACCTCCGCCACGGCGCCGCCACCCTGATGCTCGCCGCTGACATCGACATCAAGATCGTGTCGGACACCCTCGGTCACAGTGATACCCGGATCACTCGGGACATCTACCAGAGCGTCCTGCCCCAGGTCGGCAGGAGCGCCGCCGAGGCGACCGCGAAGCTGGTCCCCCTTCAGCGCAAGGCCGAGGCCGAGAAGGCGGCACGCAAGGCCGCGAAGAAGGAGAAGGCCAAGAAGGCTGCGGCCAAGAACGCCGGCAAGCCGAAGACCAAGGCGAACGCCCCAGGCAAGGGCGCCAAGAAGCCCAAGCGCGGCAAGTCCCAGAAGTAGGTTCCCGGGCGGCTCCGCTCACGCATCGCTCACGCAGGCAAAGTCACGGCAACCCGGCTATGTGACCCGCCCTGCCCCGGGCAACACAAAACCCCAGGTCACGGGCTATGTGACCTGGGGTTTGATGGAGCCGCCTTCGGGATTCGAACCCGAGACCTACGCATTACGAGTGCGTTGCTCTGGCCATCTGAGCTAAGGCGGCGCGCTGCGGACCCATGATGCGATCAGCAACGTCGGTAAGTCTACACAGTTTCCCGGGGTGCTTCGTAACCGCCCCGGAGGCCCAGGTTCCGGGGCGGTCGGGGGCCGGCTACGAGCAGCGTTTGCCGTCTTCCGGCGGGGTGCCGCGCAGCAGGTACGTGTTGATCGCGGAGTCCACGCAGGCGCTGCCGCGGCCGTAGGCGGTGTGGCCGTCGCCCTCGTAGGTGACCAGGCGCCCGGAGGAGAGCTGGCCGGCCAGGGCCTCGGCCCAGCGGTAGGGGGTCGCCGGGTCGCGAGTGGTGCCGACCACGACGATCGGGGCGGCGCCGGCCGCCTCGATGCGGTGCGGCTCACCCGTGGGCTCCACCGGCCAGTACGCGCAGTTCAGGGAGGACCAGGCGAGGACCTCGCCGAAGACCGGGGATGCCTTCTCGAAGTCCGGGAGGGCTTCGCGCACGTCGTCCGGGGAGGAGAAGGCCGCGGGGAGGTCGAGGCAGTTCACTGCGGCGTTGGCGTACATCAGGTTGCTGTAGCCGCCGTCGGCCTCGCGCTCGTAGTAGCTGTCGGACAGGGCCAGCAGGCCCGCGCCGTCGTTCTCCTTCATGGCAGACGTCAGGGACTCACGCAGCTGCTGCCAGGCGCCTTCGTCGTACATCGCCGCGATCACGCCGGTGGTCGCGAGGGATTCGGTGAGCTTGCGGCCGTCGGCGTCACCCGTGGGGACGGGCTTGGCGTCCAGGTCGTCGAAGAAGGCCTTGAGGTTCTTGCCGACCTGTTCGGGGGCGGTTCCCTTACCGCCGAGGGGGCAGTCGGGCTGCCGCACGCAGTCCTTCGCGAAGGACTGGAACGCCGTCTCGAAGCCCGCGGTCTGCTCGAGGTTCAGCCGTCGGGCGGGCAGGGACGGGTCCATCGCGCCGTCCAGGACCAGGCGGCCCGCCCGGTCGGGGAACAGGCCCGCGTACGTCGCGCCGAGGAAGGTGCCGTACGAAGCTCCGACGTAGTTCAGCTTCTCGTCGCCCAGCACCGCCCGCAGTACGTCCATGTCCCGGGCCGCTTCGACGGTCGAGACGTGCCGCAGCAGCTTCGGCGCGTCCGCTCCGCAGCCCTGCGCGAACTCCTTGTAGGCGCTGACCAGCTTGCCCGTCTCCCCCTCGTCGTCCGGGGTGACGTCCGTCCGTGTGTACGCGTCCATCTCGGGGCCGTCGAGGCATTCGACGGGCTCGCTGCGGGCCACGCCCCGCGGATCGACCGCCACCATGTCGTACTGGGCGCGGACCTCCTCCGGGTAGCCGATGCCGGCGTACTGCTGGAGGTAGCCGATCGCCGAACCTCCCGGTCCGCCCGGGTTCACCAGCAGGGAGCCGAGCCGCTCGCCCGGGCCGGTGGCCTTCTTGCGGGCCACGGCGAGCCGGACGTCCCCCTCCGTCGGCTTCGCGTAGTCGAGCGGGGCCTTCATGGTGGCGCACTGGAAGCCGGGGACACCGCAGTCGCGCCAGTTCAGCTTCTGCTCGTAGTACGGCGTCAGCGCGGAGGGCGTGGCCTGCGGCAGCGCGGCCAGGGTCGCCTCAGCCGCCTCCGTCGCGCCGGCCGCCTCCGCCGCCGCCGAACCCGCGGACGTCGACGCGCCCCCGGCCGAGCAGGCGGTGGCGAGCAACGCGGCGGCCAGCAGCATGGCTCCGGTACGGGTCCTGGCGATGCGGGTCCTGGCGATACGAGTCCTGCGGTGAGTGCGCCTTGTGTGCATTGGGCGAGCGTAACTCTCGGCGACAGTTACATCGCATTGCGTGCTCTGCGTGGCTCGTAAGAGTTACGTCATCCCTTGCGGACGGGGCCTCCGGCGCCGGCGCCGGCGCCCTGAACGGTCAGCCCGCTCGCAGCGCCATCGTCATCGCCTCCACCGCGAGCAGCGGAGGCACATTGCGGTCGAGGGCCTCTCCGCAGGCGGCGATCGCCTCGATGCGGCGCAGGGTGGACTCCGGTGTACCGGCGCGGGCGAGGCGCTCCAGGGCGTCCTCGGCGTCGGCGTTGGCGATCGCCACGCGGGAGCCGAGCTGGAGGGCGAGGACGTCCCGGTAGAAGGCGGTGAGGTCGGTCAGGGCCAGGTCGAGGCTGTTGCGCTGGGTACGTGTTCTGCGGCGCTTCTGGTTGTCCTCCAGGTCCTTGATCACGCCTGCCGTACCACGCGGCAGCCGGCCGCCCTGGGCCGCGCCCAGGGCGGCCTTCAGTTCCTCGGTCTCCTTGGTGTCCATCTCCCCGGCGAGCTGCTTGGCGTCCTCCGCTGCGGCGTCGACCAGTTCCTGGGCGGCCTTGAGGGCGGTGCCGACATCCGCGACCCGCAGCGGCAGTTTCAGCACGGCGGCCCGTCGTTCGCGGGCGGCCGGGTCGGTGGCCAGACGGCGGGCACGATCGACGTGCCCCTGCGTGGCCCGGGCCACGCCGGCGGCGACGTCCGGCTCGATGCCCTCGCGCCGTACGAGCATGTCGGCGACGGCGCCGACCGACGGCGTGCGCAGGTTCAGGTGGCGGCAGCGGGAGCGGATCGTGGGCAGGACGTCCTCGACGGACGGGGCGCACAGCAGCCAGACCGTACGCGGGGCGGGCTCCTCGACGGCCTTGAGGACGGCGTTGGCGGACTTCTCGTTCAGCCGCTCGGCGTCCTCGACGAGGATGATCTGCCAGCGGCCGTTCGCGGGTGAGGTGAACGACTTGCGGACCGTGTCGCGCATCGCTTCCACGAGGATCTGCGCGCCCATGGCGACCACCGTGCTGACGTCCGCGTGAGTGCCGACGAGCGCCGTGTGGCATCCGTCGCAGAAGCCGCAACCGGGGACACCGCCCAGGGCACGGTCGGGGCTCACGCACTGCAGCGCGGCGGCGAAGGCCCGCGCCGTCTGCGTCACCCCGGCTCCGGGCGGGCCGGTGAACAGCCAGGCGTGGGTCATGCTCGACGTCTCGGGCAGCGGGCCGGCCGCCGCTGCCGCGGTGACGAAGGCGTCGGCGTCCCGGGCAGCGGCGGCGAGCTGCTCGCTCACCCTCTCCTGCCCGACGAGGTCGTCCCACACGGTCACGGGTCACACCGTCCTTCCGTCACACTCCGACGCCGTACTGCTCCGCGCTCCGCACTCCGCGCCGCGTCCTCCATTGTGCGGGGCGGCACTGACAGCGGGTGCCGGGTGCCGGGCCCGCACGGGCCCGGGTCGGTGGCCCGGCCGGTCAGCGCCTGCCGCGGCCGTTCCCCCGACGGCCCTCGTCATCGTCCCGGCCGTCACGCCTGACGTCGCCCCGACCGCTTCCGTCACGCGGGCCGAGCAGCTCGTCCGCCAGCGTCGGCAGGTCGTCCAGCGGTGTCTCCTCGGCCCAGTCCGGGCGTCGCCTGCGGGGCGGTGCCTGATCCGGGTCGATCTGCGGCAGCTCGCGCGTGCGGTCCTGGGGTTCCTCGGGCCGGTCGGTACGGGCGGCCGGGCCGTCCTTTCGGAAGTAGCCCGGCGGCACCCGGTCGGCGGGGTCGTCCTCACGTACGGGGGGCAGCACCGCCGTCTCGTCGATGGCCCGCGGCTCCACAGCGGGCAGCACCGCCGTCTCGTCCGCCGCGCCGGGCGGCACCGGCGGCATGGGCAGCTCGGTCGTCACTTCGGACTCGGACTCGGACTCGGACTGGGCTTCGGGCTCAGGTGCGAACTCGCGGTCGGAGGCTTCCGGTGCCCCGGGTGCCCGGCCGTCGTCGCCGCGCTCGCCCCGGGAGCCGTCCTCGGCGCCGCGCCGGTCGTCACGGGAGTCGGCGGGGTCCCGCACCGGCCGCAGTACCGCCGTGTCCTCCACCGACCCGCCCGAGGCGTTCGTCGGGTTCACGACCGGCGTCGGCACGGTCATCGCGTCCGAGGGGTGCGAGGGGTGCGAGGTGTGCGACGAGGACGGAGCCGGCGGGACCGGGCGGGGCGCGTCCGCCGCGGGAGGTGCCGTCGGCTTCGGACCGGCCGCGGCCGCTGCCGCCGCCTGCTCCGCCGCCCGGCGGGCCTCCTCGGCCCGCATCAGGGCCTCCTCGGCCTTGCGCTGCTTCTCCAGGCGCCGGGCCTCGACCTCGGCCCGCAGCCGCTCCTCCTCCTCGGCCTGCTTGCGGCGTCGCTCCTCCTCGGCCCGCAGCCGCGCCTCCTCCTCGGCCCGTGCCTTCTCCTCCGCCAGGAGCCGTGCCCGCTCCTCCTCGGCCTTCCGGCGGGCCTCCTCGGCCCGCTGCCTGGCCTCCTCGGCCTGCCGTTCGGCCTCGCGCCGCTGAGCCTCCTCCAGCTCGCGCCGCTTGCGCTCCTCCTCCTCGGCGCGCAGCCGCTCCAGCTGTTCGAGGCGCTCGCGCTCCAGGCGCTCTTCCTCGGCCTTGCGCGCGGCCTCCTCCTCGGCCTTGCGGCGCGCTTCCTCCTCGGCCTTGCGGCGTGCCTCCTCCTGGGCCTTGATCTCGGCCTCGGACAGCGGCAGCACCTGGTCGAGCCGGTGGCGTACGACGGTGGTGACGGCCTCGGGCTCCTGGCCCGCGTCCACGACGAGGTAACGCCCGGGGTCGGCCGCGGCGAGGGTCAGGAAACCGGAGCGCACGCGCGCGTGGAACTCGGCCGGCTCCGACTCGAGCCGGTCCGGCGCTTCGGTGAACCGCTCGCGCGCGGTCTCCGGCGGGACGTCCAGCAGGACGGTCAGATGCGGGACGAGCCCGTCGGTCGCCCAGCGGTTGATGCGGGCGATCTCGGTCGGCGACAGATCACGGCCGGCGCCCTGGTAGGCGACCGAGGAGTCGATGTACCGGTCGGAGATGACCACGGCTCCGCGCTCCAGCGCGGGCCGGACCACGGTGTCGACGTGCTCCGCGCGGTCGGCGGCGTACAGCAGTGCCTCCGCGCGGTGCGACAGCCCGGCACTCGACACGTCCAGCAGGATGGACCGCAGGCGCTTGCCCACCGGCGTCGCCCCCGGTTCGCGCGTCAGTACGACCTCGTGGCCCTTGCCTCTGATCCACTCGGCGAGGGCCTCGGCCTGGGTGGACTTCCCCGCGCCGTCACCGCCCTCCAGGGCGATGAAGAAACCGTTCGACACGGGCGTCGGCGCCGGGTCGTCGCCGCCGAGCAGCGCGTCGCGCAGGTCGTGCCGCAGGGGCACCCCGGAGCGGTCGTCGACCTTGGCCAGCACCAGCGCGGCCACCGGCAGCAGCAGCGCGCCGACCAGCATCAGCATGAACGCGGCGCCGCCGTGCGCGAAGACGAACCTGCCGTTCTCCAGCCGGTGCGGTCCGATCAAGGCGGCCATCACGGGTGCGACGACCGCGCCGAGCGCCACGTAGACGCGGACGACCGCGTGGAGGTGCTCCGTCGTCCGCGCCCGGCGGTGTTCCTCGGTCTCCTGGTCGAGCAGCGTGTGCCCGGTATTGGCGGTGACGCCCGCGCCGACGCCGGCCAGGGCGAGGAGCAGCAGCACGGTGGTGTCGTCCGGGACGAGCCCGGCGGCCAGCAGGGCGACGCCGGCGACGGCGATCGCCAGGGCCAGCAGGCGTCGGCGCGACAGGGACGGCAGCAGGGCGGGGGCCGTACGGATACCGACGACGACACCGCCGGTCAGCGCGCCCACCATCAGCCCGTACAGGACGGGCCCGCCGCCCAGGTCCTTGGCGTGCAGCACCGCCACGGCGACCACGGCGGACACCACCGCGGCGACCGCCGCACAGGCGAGCACCAGCAGGGGAAGGACTCCGGTGCGGCCCTTGTCGACGCCGGTGCCGCTCTTGGGGCGGCGCATGCCCTCCAGCGGCGACCGCGCGCGCGGTGTGCGTACGCCGGGCAGCTCCAGGAAGGACACCACGCACAGGGACGCGGCGAACAGCCCGGCAGCGACGTACGAGCCGAGCGCCGCCTGGTGCTCGGCGAACCAGTCGATGCCGGCGCCCAGCAGGTTGTTCAGCAGACCCGCGACGACCAGCACGGCACCGGCGAGGGGGATCGCCACGAAGCCCGTACGCAGTGACAGGCGGCGCAGCGCGTCCATGTGGTCCGGCAGCGGCCGTACCGTCGCGCCTTCCAGCGGCGGCGCCGGCAGCAGCGCGGGGGCCGCGCTCTCCCGGCACACCGTCCAGAAGCGCTCGGCGACGCCGGTGACGAAGACGGTCACCAGGAGGACGGCGAGCGCGTCGTCCGGCGTCCAGTCGATCCACAGCGGAGCGACGATCAGCAGCGCGGCCCGCAGCCCGTCGGCGCCGACCATGGTCCAGCGCCGGTCGAGCGGGCCGTCCGGTGAGGTGAGTGAGGTGAGGGGGCCGAGCAGAACGGCACCGAAGAGCAGCGTCGCCAGGATGCGTACGCCGAAAACGGTCGCCACTGCGAACGCCACGCCCCGGTAGCCCCCGCCGAACGAGCCCGCGCCGATCGCGGCCTGGACGGCCAGGAGGACCAGCACCAGGAGGGCGAGGATGTCGCCGACACCCCCCACGAGCTGTGCGCTCCACAACCGCCTCAACTGCGGGCGGCGCAGCAGGGCGCGGACGGCGCGCTCGCGGGAGTCCGCGACCAGGGCATCGTCCGGGGCGGGGTGAGTGGCCGTTGGCTGCTCGGCTCGCGTCATGCGTTCAGCCTATCTGCCGTCTCGGACAGTCCGGCGTGCCCGGCCGAACGTACGGACGCCCCGACACCGAAATGATGCCGGGGCGTTCGTTTCGCGAAGAGCGCGTGGAACGCTCTTCGGTTGCTGAGCCGGGCTCAGTCCTCCAACGACTTGGAGGCGGTCGCCGTCTTGGCGGCGGTCTTGGTGGCCGTCTTCTTCGCCGTGGTCTTGGCCGCGGTCTTCTTCGCGGCCGTCGTCTTCGCGGCCGTCGTCTTCTTGGCCGCGGTCTTCTTCGCCGTCGCCTTCTTGGCCGGGGCCTTCTTCGCGGCGGCCTTCTTCGCCGTCTTCTTGGCGGGCCCCTTGGCGCGCTTCTCCGCGAGCAGCTCGTAGCCCCGCTCCGGCGTGATCTCCTCGACGCTGTCGCCGGAGCGCAGGGTCGCGTTGGTCTCGCCGTCGGTGACGTACGCGCCGAAGCGGCCGTCCTTGACCACGACCGGCTTCTCGCTGACCGGGTCGGTGCCCAGCTCCTTCAGCGGCGGTTTGGCCGCGGCCCGGCCACGCTGCTTGGGCTGGGCGTAGATCGCCAGCGCCTCCTCCAGCGTGATCGTGAAGAGCTGCTCCTCGGAGGTGAGGGACCGCGAGTCCGTGCCCTTCTTCAGGTACGGGCCGTAGCGACCGTTCTGCGCGGTGATCTCGACGCCCTCGGCGTCGGCGCCGACGACGCGCGGCAGCGACATGAGCTTCAGCGCGTCGTCCAGGGTGACCGTGTCCAGCGACATCGACTTGAACAGCGAGGCCGTACGCGGCTTCACGGCGTTCTTGCCGGTCTTCGGGGTGCCCTCGGGGAGCACCTCGGTGACGTAGGGGCCGTAGCGGCCGTCCTTGGCGACGACGGCGTGGCCGGTGGCGGGGTCGGTGCCCAGCTCGAAGTCGCCGCTCGGCTTGGCGAGCAGTTCCTCCGCCAGCTCGACGGAGAGCTCGTCCGGCGCCAGGTCCTCGGGGACGTCGGCGCGCTGGTGGTTCTCGGAGTCCTTCTCGCCGCGCTCGACGTACGGGCCGTAACGCCCGACGCGCAGCACGATGTCGTTGCCGACGGGGAAGGACGACACCTCGCGCGCGTCGATCGCGCCGAGGTCGGTCACGAGCTCCTTGAGGCCACCGAGGTGGTCCCCGTCGCCGTTGCCCGCGTCGGCGGCGCCGCCCTCACCCGCGCCCTCGCCGAAGTAGAACCGCTTCAGCCACGGCACCGCCTGGGCCTCGCCGCGGGCGATGGCGTCGAGGTCGCCCTCCATCTCGGCGGTGAAGCCGTAGTCGACGAGCCGCCCGAAGTGCTTCTCCAGGAGGTTGACGACGGCGAAGGACAGGAAGGACGGGACGAGTGCCGTGCCCTTCTTGAAGACGTAGCCGCGGTCCAGGATCGTGCCGATGATCGACGCGTACGTCGACGGTCGGCCGATCTCGCGCTCTTCCAGCTCCTTGACCAGCGACGCCTCGGTGTAGCGGGCCGGGGGCTTGGTGGCGTGGCCGTCGACCGTGATCTCGTCGGCCGTCAGCGCGTCGCCCTGGGTGACCTGCGGCAGCCGGCGCTCACGGTCGTCCAGCTCGGCGTTCGGATCGTCGGCGCCTTCGACGTAGGCCTTCAGGAAACCGTGGAAGGTGATCGTCTTGCCGGAGGCGCTGAACTCGACGTCCCGGCCGTCGGAGGCGGCGCCGCCGATCTTCACGGTGACGCTGTTGCCGGTCGCGTCCTTCATCTGGGAGGCGACGGTCCGCTTCCAGATGAGCTCGTAGAGGCGGAACTGGTCGCCGGTGAGCCCGGTCTCGGCGGGCGTGCGGAAGCGGTCGCCCGAGGGACGGATCGCCTCGTGCGCCTCCTGCGCGTTCTTGACCTTGCCGGCATACGTCCGCGGCTGGGCCGGGAGGTAGTCGGCGCCGTACAGCTGCGTGACCTGGGCGCGGGCGGCGGTGATCGCCGTGTCACTCAGGGTCGTCGAGTCCGTACGCATGTAGGTGATGTAGCCGTTCTCGTACAGCTTCTGGGCGACCTGCATGGTCGACTTGGCGCCGAAGCCGAGCTTCCTCGAAGCTTCCTGCTGCAGCGTCGTCGTACGGAACGGGGCGTACGGCGAGCGGCGGTACGGCTTGGACTCGACGGAGCGGACCGCGAAGCGCGTGTCCTCCAGGGCGGCGGCGAGCGCGCGGGCGTTCGCCTCGTCGAGGTGGAGGGTGTTCGCGCTCTTGATCCGGCCCAGGGAGTCGAAGTCGCGGCCCTGGGCGACGCGCCGGCCGTCGACGGTCTGCAGGCGGGCCACCAGTTGCGACGGGTCCGACGCGTCACCGGCGCGGCCGGTCGCGAAGGTGCCCGTCAGGTCCCAGTACTCGGCGGAACGGAACGCCATGCGCTCCCGCTCCCGCTCGACCACGAGGCGCGTGGCGACGGACTGGACGCGGCCGGCCGAGAGTTTCGGCATGACCTTCTTCCAGAGGACCGGCGAGACCTCGTAGCCGTAGAGGCGGTCGAGGATGCGGCGGGTCTCCTGGGCGTCGACGAGCTTCTGGTTGAGCTCGCGCGGGTTGGCGACGGCGGCGCGGATCGCGTCCTTGGTGATCTCGTGGAACACCATGCGCTTGACGGGGATCTTCGGCTTGAGGACTTCCTGGAGGTGCCAGGCGATGGCCTCGCCCTCGCGGTCCTCATCGGTGGCGAGGAAGAGCTCGTCGGAGTCCTTCAGCAGGTCCTTGAGCTTCCTGACCTGAGCCTTCTTGTCAGCGTTGACCACATAGATCGGCTGGAAGTCGTGTTCGACGTCCACGCCGAGTCGGCGAACCTCACCGGTGTACTTCTCGGGCACCTCCGCGGCACCACTGGGAAGGTCGCGGATGTGCCCGACGCTCGCCTCGACGACGTAGCCAGGGCCGAGATAGCCCTTGATCGTCTTCGCCTTGGCAGGCGACTCGACGATGACGAGTCGGCGGCCGCCGTTCGCGGTCTCGCTGGTCGGGGACAACTTCGCTCTTCTCTCCGGTCGACGCTGGGCCTCCCCAGGCCGTGTTCCCGGGGTCGGGGTCGTGCTGCATTTCGGTCGTGACGCTGCGGAGTGTGACGGTACCTCCCGCCCCCGTGTCAAACGGGAAAAGCCCGCAACGGCCACTCGAACGGTAACCCGACGAACCCTGTTCCTGCCGCCCGGAGTGTTTACCGGCCCTCATGCGTGTATCCGGAGCGCGATCCCCCGGTTACCCGGGCGGGGGTGCGGCCGGGGGCCTGAACCGGCCTCTCACACGTGCGTCAGGCACCATGCCGCGAGGGCGAGAGCGACCACCGCGGCGATGCTCGCGACGGTCGCCGATGCGACGGGACTCACACCGTGCGCGACCGGCCGGCCTTGCCGGACCCGCGTCGCGGTCCACACCAGCAGACCAGCCCCGAACAGGGCGAACACCATTCCCGCGAAGATCGCCGGCCCGCTCTCCATGGTCCCCGTGCCCCTTTGCTCCAGCCTGCGCGTGTCCAGCCTCCGGGAGGCTGTCACGCGACGGCGGCGGAAAGGCGAACCCGAGGTGAACGGCGAGCCGACGGCCCGCGCGCGTGGCCGGTTCTGCGTCAGGACCGATTTCCCCGGCGGCGACGGGGCGGCGGAGGACCGGCGGGCCGTACGGCAAGGGGTTGTGCACGGGGACGGGTGGCGACGAACCGGGGACGGAGTCGGGACGTACGGCGCGGCAGCGGAGTCAGGAAGTACGGCGCGGCAGCGGAGTCGGGGCGTACGGCGCGGAGGCCGCGCTCGACGAGGGCCGGAATCGACAGGGAGGCCGGACTCGGCGACGGCCCGGCTCGACGGGGACCGGGCTCGACGCGGAGGCCTGACTCGACGGGAACGGAATCGGCGCGGAGTCCGGAATCGACGCGGAGCCCGGAATCGGCGAAGGCCGGGCCCTCGACGAAGGCCCGGCTCGACGGGGACCGGAATCGACGGGGACCGGCCGACGAGGCTCTACGCCGGTTCAAGGAACCCCTGCTCCACCAGCAGCCGGATCTGCGCGGGCGTGCGGTCGCGCAGCGCCACCGAGTCCTCGCCCACCAGCTGGGCGATGGCGTCCAGGATGCGGCCGGCGCTCATGGTGCCGTCGCAGACACCGGCGAATCCGGCGCCGACGGTGTCGACCCGGGTTGCCCGGCGCATGCCGCGGTTCTGGCGCAGGACGACGTGCTCGGGATCCTCGGCTCCGGGTAGCCCGACCTGCTCCTGCACAACCTCACCGGCCAGCGTGAAGTGCGCTTCGAGCAGGGCCGCGTCGTCGTGGGCACGCAGGTAGTCGACTCGGTCGAAATGCGCGCGCACGGTCTCGCCGAGCGGCTGCTCGATCGGGTGCGGCCACTCCTCGGTGGTGATCGAGGGCTCGGCGGCACCGGTCCGGCGCAGCGTGATCCAGCCGAAGCCGACGGCCTTGACCTTGCGCGCCTCGAACTCGTCCAGCCACGCGTCGTAGTGCGCCTGGTACTCGGCCGCGTCTCCGCGGTGGTCGCCCGCGTCCCTGAGCCACAGCTCCGCGTACTGCGTGACGTCCTGTACCTCGCGCTGCACGATCCAGGCGTCACAGCCGCGCGGCACCCAGGAGCGCAGCCGGTCCGTCCAGTCCTCCCCCTCCACGTGCTGCCAGTTGGCGAGGAAGTGCGCGAACCCGCCCTCGTTCAGACGCTCTCCCGTCTGCTGAACGAGCGAGCGGCACAGATCGTCCCCACCCATCCCGCCGTCGCGGTAGGTGAGGCGGGCGCCCGGTGAGATCACGAACGGCGGGTTGGACACGATCAGGTCGTACGTCTCGTCGTCGTCGACCGGCTCGTAGAGCGACCCCTCGCGCAGTTCGGCGACCGGGGCGCCGGACAGGGCGAGCGTGAGCGCGGTGATGTGCAACGCGCGCGGGTTGACGTCGGTCGCCGTCACACGCGTGGCGTGCGCGGCGGCGTGCAGCGCCTGGATGCCGGAGCCGGTGCCGAGGTCGAGGGCGGCGGAGACGGGCGTACGGACGGTGAGGCCCGCGAGGGTCGTGGAGGCGCCGCCGACGCCGAGGACGACGCCCTGGGCGTGGCTGCCGATGCCGCCGGCGCCGCCGACCGCGCAGCCCAGGTCGGACACGATGAACCAGTCCTCGCCCCCGGGCCCGCCGTACGGCCGTACGTCCACGGTGGCCGCCACCTCGTCGTCGCCCGCGCGGACGAGCCACCCGCTCTCCAGGCACGCGTCGACGGGCAATACGTCCGCCACGCGCGCGTGACGGGCGGGTTGCTGGAGCAGGAACAGCCGTACGAGGAGTTCCAGCGGTGTGTCGCCGCGGGTGGCTCGGAGCGCGGGCACGGTCTCGCTGCGCGACAGCGCCGCGTAGGCGGGGGCGCCGAGCAGCTCCAGCAGTCCGTCGGCGGTGAAGGAGGCCCCGAGCAGGGCGTCCCGCAGCCGCGCGGTGACGTCGGGGCGGTCGGCGCAGGGCAGGGGGGACAGGCTGGCGTTACTCACTCCCCCATTGTGGCCCCGCGGCCCGCACCCCGCCGTGGTGCCGCGGCCTGCGCCCCGCCCCGCGCCCGTGCGGCGGAGGTCAGCCGGCAGCGGCCGAGGGCGTCACCGAGGCCGACTTGCAGCTGGCCTGCTTGGCCATCGCCTGGCCGACGTCGCCCTCCTCGAGGGTCTTCAGCGCGTCACTGCCGCTCTTGCTGAGTTTGTTCAGCTCGGTGGCGATGTCCTTGAGACCGTCGGCGAACTTCGCCTGGTCCTTGGTGTCGAGCTCCTCCACCTGCTTCCTCAGGGAGGCGTACGACGAGGAGAGGCCGTTGAGTTCGGTGACCGCGTCCTTCTGCTTCTTCTCGCCCTCCTCGACGTCCGGCGCCCCGGCCTTCTGGACGGCGCCGCCCATCGCCTTGTAGGCGTCCGACATGTCCTGGAACGCCTTGGCGTCGGTCTTCTGGACCTCTTCCGGCGTGCTGTTGTCCGAGGTCTCCTTCTGGATCGCCGCGTTGGCCGCCTCGATCTTCTTGGCCTGCGGCTGCACTCCGTCGCAGACCTCCTTCGCCCAGGAGTCCAGCTTGTCGTTGTCGTCGTCGCTGCTGCATCCCGTCAGCGCCAGTACCAGTACCGCACCGCCGGACAGTGCGGCCGCGAGCTTCTTGTTCACCGGATTGGTCCCTTCCATGGCTCTCGGCCCCGGAACATACACGCCGGATGGGGGACATCCGCAGGACGAACATCCGTTAGGACCGTATTGAAGCCATTTGCACCAAGAGAGATAAGGCTCACGATGAAGGGCGCACGCACGCACGACGCGGGCGTACGACGCGTCAATACGCGCCGTACGCCCGCCTTTTGGCCTGCTCCCTCGGCGAGGCTCCGAGCCGGGACCTACGAAACCACCGCCGGATCGGCCGACTTGGGCTCCGGGTCGATGTCGCCGTCGTCGTCCATGGCGATTCCGCGCCGCTTGGAGACGTAGACCGCGGTGGCGATGACGGCGAATGCGACGACGGCCACCCCCACCCGTACGCCGATGCTCTCGTCGGCACCGTAGGAGAACTTGATGATCGCAGGAGCGATGAGCAGCGCCACCAGGTTCATGACCTTCAGCAAAGGGTTGATCGCCGGGCCCGCGGTGTCCTTGAACGGGTCGCCGACCGTGTCTCCGATGACGGTGGCGGCGTGGGCCTCGCTGCCCTTGCCGCCGTGGTGACCGTCCTCCACGAGCTTCTTGGCGTTGTCCCAGGAACCACCGGAGTTGGCGAGGAACACCGCCATCAGGGTGCCCGCGCCGATCGCGCCCGCCAGGAAGGCGCCGAGCGCGCCCACGCCGAGCGTGAACCCGACGAAGATGGGCGCCATCACGGCGAGCAGCCCGGGCGTGGCGAGTTCCCGCAGGGCGTCTCTGGTGCAGATGTCGACGACCTTGCCGTACTCCGGTTTCTCGGTGTAATCCATGATTCCGGGACGCTCCCGGAACTGCCGCCGCACCTCGTAGACCACCGCGCCCGCCGACCGCGACACGGCGTTGATCGCCAGGCCCGAGAAGAGGAAGACGACCGCCGCGCCGGCGATGAGGCCGACCAGGTTGTTGGGCTGCGAGATGTCCATCATCAGGGTCATCGGCACTTCGTCGCTGGTGAGGTCCTCTCCCACGTCCGCCGCGCCGGTGGTGATGGCGTCGCGGTACGACCCGAACAGGGCCGCCGCCGCGAGGACGGCGGTGGCGATGGCGATGCCCTTGGTGATGGCCTTGGTGGTGTTGCCGACCGCGTCCAGGTCGGTGAGGACCTGGGCGCCGGCGCCCTCGACGTCGCCGGACATCTCGGCGATGCCCTGCGCGTTGTCGGAGACCGGCCCGAAGGTGTCCATGGCGACGATCACACCGACCGTGGTGAGCAGGCCTGTGCCGGCCAGCGCCACCGCGAACAGCGCCAGCATGATCGACGTACCGCCGAGCAGGAAGGCCCCGTAGACGCCGAGGCCGATCAGCAGTGCGGTGTAGACGGCGGATTCCAGGCCGAGCGAGATACCGGCGAGGACGACGGTCGCGGGGCCCGTGAGCGAGGACTTGCCGATGTCCTTGACGGGGCGTCGGGTGGTCTCGGTGAAGTAGCCGGTGAGCTGCTGGATCAGAGCGGCGAGCACGATGCCGATCGCGACCGCGACGAGCGCGAGGATCCGCGGGTCACCGTCCCGGCCGGCGATCGCCGCGTCCGTGACGCCCTCCAGCTCGGAGTACTTCCCGGGCAGATAGACGAAGACGGCCACCGCCACCAGCACCAGCGAGATCACCGCGGAGAGGAAGAAGCCCCGGTTGATCGCGCTCATGCCGCTCCGGTCGGACCGCCGGGGCACCACCGCGAAGATGCCGATCATGGCGGTGATCACGCCGATCGCCGGGACCAGCAACGGGAACGCCAGCCCCGCGTCGCCGAAGGCCACCTTGCCGAGGATCAGCGCGGCCACCAGGGTCACGGCGTAGGACTCGAAGAGGTCGGCCGCCATGCCCGCGCAGTCGCCGACGTTGTCGCCCACGTTGTCGGCGATGGTCGCGGCATTACGCGGATCGTCCTCCGGAATGCCCTTCTCCACCTTGCCGACCAGGTCGGCGCCGACGTCGGCGGCCTTGGTGAAGATGCCACCGCCGACCCGCATGAACATCGCGATCAGAGCGGCACCGAGGCCGAAACCCTCCAGGACCTTCGGCGCGTCGGCCGCGTACACCAGCACCACGCAGCAGGCACCCAGCAGGCCGAGCCCCACCGTGAACATACCGACCACGCCGCCCGTGCGAAAAGCGATCTTCGTAGCTTTGTGCGAGACGAGGGTGAGATCCTTTTCGGGTTCACCCGGAGCCGGTGTCGCCTCCCGCGCCGCCGCGGCGACGCGCACATTACTG
>NZ_BAABCQ010000061.1:0-39447 GCF_039539045.1 Streptomyces marokkonensis | reverse complement strand
TCGTGCGTGACCGTCCGATAAACGGTTCGTTACTCCGTACGAGACCGCGAACGCGCGGCCGGGGACAGAGGGGCGGACAGGATGCCGGAGACTCCAGAGCCCACGCAATCGGGCACTTACGACAGGGACCGACTGGCACACGCTGTCGCCGCGGCCCGCAACTGGACAGACCTGATACGACGACTCGGCCTCAAGGCGAGTGGCGGTCAGCGAAAGGTTCTCCAGGAAAAGGTCGCAGGCCACGGGCTGGACACGAGTCACTTCGTCAAGCGCAGCCCATGGCGCAAGTACCCCGACGCGGCCATCGCCGAGGCCACCGCCTCGGCGACATCGCTGCGGGAGGTGGCATTGAAGCTGGGAGCGACCCCGGCCACCGGAACCCTGTCCCACATCCGGCGCCGCATCAGCGCCGCAGGAATCGATATCAGCCACTTCCCCGGCCTCAACCAGCCCGAGCCCGATCTGCCCTTCACTACAGATGAACTGCGTGCAGCCGCAGCAGCAGCTACCAGCGTGCGCGGCGTCGCACGTGCACTGGGTGTGCCGGACGACAGCCGTTCGCGCGCCACGCTGCGCCGCATGATGAGCACCCAAGAGATCGATACAAGTCACTTTTCGCACCGACGCCTGCACATTTCCGAAGAGCAGCTCCGCGACCTCGTACCGCGCTCCAAGAGCTACGCCGACGTCATGCGTAACCTCGGCCTGGAGGTCAATGACGTCAACCATCGACGCGTCCGACGCGCGGCTGCGCGTCTGGGTCTCGACACGAATCACTTCGAGCGTAGGCCCTGGGGGCGAGCTGAGCCGCCAGCCCCAACACCTACCGCTCACCGGGTACTGATCATCCTCCCCTCTCATGCAGGGCGAACGAACAGGGCTCAACTACACAAAGCCCTGGGTGAGATCGGAGTGCCGTACGCCTGCGAGACCTGCGGCAACACCGGTGCGTGGCTCGGTCAACCCATCACCCTGCAGATCGATCATGTCAATGGGAGCTGGCGAGACAATCGTAGAGAGAACCTGCGGTATCTCTGTCCCAACTGCCACGCCCTGACGGAGACCTGGTGTCGCCGGAAGGGTAGGACGCCCCTCGCAGGGTGACCCGTGGCCCCGTACACTGAATGCCGCCGGTCGAGCACGATGACCGTTTTTGAGCGGCCGTGATGGAATTTGGCAGTCATGCTGGGTTTAGGTCCCAGTGGGTTCACACCCGTGTGGGTTCGAGTCCCACCGGCCGCACGCACAGAGGGGCCGCTCAACAGGCGGCCCCTCTGCCGTCACTCACCCCAACAATTCCCGCACCACCGGCACCAGCGCCCTGAACGCCTTCCCCCGGTGGCTGATCGCGTTCTTCTCCGCCGCCGTCAGTTCCGCGCAGGTGCGGGTCTCGCCCTCCGGCTGGAGGATCGGGTCGTAGCCGAAGCCGCCCGTGCCGGCGGGGGTGTGGCGCAGGGTGCCCGGCAGTTGGCCCTCGACGACCCGTTCCGTGCCGTCGGGCAGGGCCAGGGCCGCGGCGCACGCGAAGTACGCGCCCCGGTGCTCGTCCGCGATGTCGGAGAGCTGGGCGAGGAGGAGGTCGAGGTTGGCCTGGTCGTCGCCGTGGGTGCCGGACCAGCGGGCGGAGAAGATGCCGGGGGCGCCGTTCAGGACGTCGACGCAGAGGCCGGAGTCGTCGGCGACGGCGGGGAGGCCGGTGGCGCGGGCCAGGGCGTGCGCCTTGAGGAGGGCGTTCTCGGCGAAGGTGACGCCGGTTTCCTTGACGTCGGGGATCTGAGGGTAGGCGTCCGCGCCGACGAGGTCGTGGGGCAGGCCCGCGTCGGCGAGGATGGCCCTCAGTTCGGTGATCTTTCCGGCGTTGCGGGTGGCGAGGATCAGGCGGGTCATGGGTTCAGTATCCCGGGCGTCCGCCGGTCTCCGCGCACCCGCTCCCCCTATGGCGTGCAGACCTTCGTCAGTTCGCCCGCCGCGTCGGTGACGGGGCTGAGGTCGGGGGTGTTGTCGCCGTCCTCGACGGAGGTGCGGACGTTGCCGACGGCCTTGCCGAGGTCTTCGACGGCCTGGTTGACGTCCGCGTTGTCGGACTGGTCGCCGATCTTGTCGAGGTTCTTGTCTATGGAGGTGAGGGATTCCTCGAGTTGCGTCGGGTCGTTGGCCGCGTTCTCCACGGCCTGCTGGAGCGCGGTGACGCTGTCGGCGATGGCGTCGGCGGTCTGGACGCAGTCGAGCGCCTTGTCGACGGCGTCGCAGCCGGTGGTGAGGCCGGTCGTCAGGGCGATGGCCGCCAGGGTGGCGGCGGCGGTGGCGGTGCGACGAAGGCGTCGGTGGCGGCTCGCGGCCATGGGTGTCGGTCCTCCCCTTGGGACAGGGCCGGGCGGCCCGTGTGTGGCGGTGCGGCGTCGGGCGTACGGCGGGTGCGTCGGCCGTACGCCCGTAGTGCTCGTGCTCGTACTGCTAGTGACGCCGGGGTGGGCGGCGGAGTTGCGTGTGCGGGCCGCCTTTTCCTGATGCGCCCTTGGTGGCCCTTGGTCTGCCTTTGGCGCCCTCTTTACCTTTCGAGGACCGTGCCGAGGGCCTTGCGCTGGAGTTCGGCCAGTTCGGCGCAGCCGGCGGCGGCGAGGTCGAGGAGGGCGTTGAGTTCGTCGCGGTCGAAGGGGGCGGCCTCGGCGGTGCCCTGGACCTCGACGAAGCGGCCGTCGCCGGTGCAGACGACGTTCATGTCGGTCTCGGCTCGGACGTCCTCCTCGTAGGGGAGGTCGAGGAGGGGGGTGCCGTCGACGATGCCGACGGAGACGGCGGCGACGGTGCCGGTGAGGGGCTTGCGGCTGGGCTTGATCAGCTTCTTGGTGGTCTGGGCCCAGGTGATGGCGTCGGCGAGGGCGACGTAGGCGCCGGTGATGGCGGCGGTGCGGGTGCCGCCGTCGGCCTGGAGGACGTCGCAGTCCAGGACGATGGTGTTCTCGCCGAGTGCCTTGTAGTCGATGACGGCGCGCAGGGAGCGGCCGATGAGGCGGCTGATCTCGTGGGTGCGGCCGCCGATGCGCCCCTTGACGGACTCGCGGTCGCCGCGGGTGTTGGTGGCTCGGGGGAGCATGGCGTATTCGGCGGTGACCCAGCCTTCGCCACTGCCCTTGCGCCAGCGGGGGACGCCTTCGGTGACGGAGGCGTTGCAGAGGACTTTGGTGTCGCCGAAGGAGACGAGGACGGAGCCTTCGGCGTGTTTGGTCCAGCCGCGTTCGATGGTGACGGGGCGGAGCTGTTGGGGGGTGCGGCCGTCGATTCGTGACATGCGGGTGAGCCTAGCGGGCGTGCGTGAGGGGCCCCTCCCGTGGTGGGAGGGGCCCCTCTGCGCCGCGCGCGTGTGCTGCGCGTCGTTACATCAGGCGTTACATCATGTCTTCGATCTCGGCGGCGATCGGGTCGGCGTCGGTGCCGATGACGACCTGGATGGCGGTGCCCATCTTGACGACGCCGTGGGCACCGGCGGCCTTGAGGGCGGCTTCGTTGACCAGCGCGGGGTCGTTGACCTCGGTGCGGAGTCGGGTGATGCAGCCTTCGATCTCGTCGATGTTCTCGATGCCGCCGAGGCCGGCGACGATCTTCTCAGCCTTGCTGGCCATGTTCGTTCTCCCTGATCCGAGCCGCTTTGTCGCAGTAACCCACAGTTGGCCCATCTTCGCGAGCCATCTGTGCGGTCTGTCACGAATGATGGCGTCACGACGGCGGAGCCGTCAGTCAACTGGTCTACACCAGTGTACCGGCGACCTGATCGAGACCGGATGGAGACCGGATGAGTGCCGACAGCGCGGCCAGTCCCGCTCGCGCCCGTTGGAACACGGCGTTCCAAGGGTTGCAGAAGATGGGTCGCAGTCTCCAGTTGCCCATCGCTGTCCTGCCCGCCGCCGGCATTCTCAACCGGCTGGGGCAGCCGGATGTGTTCGGGGACGACGGTCTCGGCTGGTCGAACATCTCGAAGGTGATGACGGGCGCGGGTGGTGCGCTGCTCGACAGTTCGTTGGGGCTGCCACTGCTGTTCTGTGTGGGTGTGGCCATCGGGATGGCGAAGAAGGCCGACGGTTCGACGGCGTTGGCGGCGGTGGCGGGGTTCCTCGTCTACTTCAACGTGCTGCGGCAGTTTCCGGAGGACTGTCCGGAGGGGTCCCAGGCGGTGCCGCAGGTCGGCTGCCGGGTGACGGACGGTTCGGGGGAGGTGACCGCGTTCGTCTTCCAGAATCCGGGGGTGTTCGGCGGCATCGTGATGGGGTTGCTGACGGCGTACTTCTGGCAGCGGTTCCATCGGACGAGGCTGGTGGACTGGCTCGGGTTCTTCAACGGGCGCCGGCTGGTGCCGATCATCATGGCGTTCGTGGCGATCCTGTTCGCGGCGCTGTGTCTGTGGGTGTGGCCGCCGATCGGTGACGCGCTGGAGGGTTTCAGCGACTGGATGACCGGGATCGGCGCGTGGGGCGCGGGCGTGTTCGGGCTGGCGAACCGGGCGTTGCTGGTGATCGGGCTGCATCAGTTCCTGAACGTGCCGATGTGGTTCCAGTTCGGCAGTTACACGAATCCGGACGGCACGGTGGTGCACGGTGACATCAACATGTTCCTGGCGGGTGATCCCGACGCGGGCCAGTTCACCTCGGGCTTCTTCCCGATCATGATGTTCGCGCTGCCCGCGGCGGCGTTGGCGATCACGCACTGCGCGAAGCCGCACCGGCGCAAGGAGGTCGGTGGTCTGATGCTGTCGTTGGCGTTGACGTCGTTCGTGACGGGGATCACGGAGCCGCTGGAGTACTCGTTCCTGTTCATCGCGCCGGTGCTGTACGTGGTGCACGCGGTGCTGACGGGTGTGTCGATGGCGGTGACGTGGGGGCTGGGTGTGAAGGACGGGTTCAGTTTCTCGGCGGGGCTGATCGACTACGTCATCAACTGGAACCTGGCGACCCGGCCGTGGCTGATCATTCCGATCGGTCTGTGTTTCGCGGTGGTGTACTACGTCGTCTTCCGGTTCGCGATCACGAGGTTCGATCTGAAGACGCCGGGGCGGGAGCCGGAGGACGAGGTGGAGGACGTCACGAAGGTGTAGACCTCATGTGCCGCTCACGTACTCTTTGACCGTGGTCTTACGAAGGCCCCCGGACCGTTGGTCCGGGGGCCTTCGGCGCGCCCTCGCGCGGGTGCGTGCGGGCGCGGGTGCGCACTCGTGCGTGCGCGGGTGCGTGCGCGGTTCTGATCGGGTGCGGGCGTGGCGGACCGGCCCGGGAATCACGGGTTCCTTACGCGGCCTTCATCGTGCTACAACAGGTCTACACCACTGAGTGGTGTAGACCACCACCCGATGGAGGAAGTATGAGCACCGCCACCGACAAGGCGGCCCCCGCGAAGAAGCGGGGTTCTGGTCTTTTCCAGGGTTTGCAGAAGGTCGGCCGCAGCCTGCAGCTCCCGATCGCCGTGCTGCCGGCGGCGGGCATCATGGTCCGGCTCGGCCAGGACGACATCTTCGGCAAGGACGGCCTGGGCTGGGACCGGGTCGCCGCCGTCTTCAACAACGCGGGCGGTGCTCTGACCGGCTCGCTGCCGATCCTGTTCTGCATAGGCGTGGCCATCGGCTTCGCCAAGAAGGCGGACGGTTCGACCGCGCTGGCCGCGGTGGTCGGCTTCCTCGTCTACAGCAAGGTCCTGGAGGCCTTCCCGGTCACCGAGGCGGTGGTCCAGGAGGGCGCGGACGTCGCGGCGACGTACAACGACCCGGGTGTCCTGGGCGGCATCATCATGGGTCTGCTCTCCGCCGTTCTGTGGCAGCGGTTCCATCGCACCAAGCTGGTGGACTGGCTCGGCTTCTTCAACGGCCGCCGGCTGGTGCCGATCATCATGGCCTTCGTCGGCATCGTGGTCGGTGTCTTCTTCGGTCTGGTCTGGGAGCCCATCGGTACCGGCATCTCCAACTTCGGTGAGTGGATGACCGGCCTCGGCGCCGGTGGCGCGGCCCTGTTCGGCGGCGTGAACCGGGCGCTGATCCCGGTCGGCATGCACCAGTTCGTCAACACCGTGGCCTGGTTCCAGCTCGGCGACTTCACGAACTCCGCCGGTGAGATCGTGCACGGTGACATCACCCGCTTCCTGGCCGGTGACCCGTCCGCCGGTATCTTCCAGTCGGGCTTCTTCCCGATCATGATGTTCGGTCTGCCGGCCGCCGCGATCGCCATCGCGCACTGTGCCCGCCCGGAGCGCCGCAAGGCCGTGATGGGCATGATGGTCTCCCTGGCCGCGACCTCGTTCGTCACCGGTGTGACCGAGCCGATCGAGTTCTCGTTCATGTTCATCGCGCCGGTCCTGTACGTGCTGCACGCGGTGCTCACCGCCATCTCGATGGCGCTCACCTGGGGCCTGGGGGTGCACGCCGGCTTCAACTTCTCGGCCGGTGCCATCGACTACGCCCTGAACTGGCATCTGGCCACCAAGCCATGGCTGATCATCCCGATCGGTCTGGTGTTCGCGGCGATCTACTACGTGACGTTCCGCTTCGCGATCATCAAGTTCAACCTGAAGACCCCGGGCCGCGAGCCCGAGGAGGAGGTCGAGGACCTCACGAAGGCGTGAGTCCCCGCCGTACGGCATGACGAAGGCCCCGGAACCGGGAAGGTTCCGGGGCCTTCGTCATGCCCGCGTACGCGTCCTGCGCGTCCTGCGCGTCCTGCGCGTCCTAGATCTCGTACACCGCGCCCGGTGCGGCGACCTCCGACGGGCCGTCGTAGACCTCGCGCGCGTCGGCGAGGTTGACCTGGGGGTCGGTCCACGGGGGGATGTGGGTGAGGACCAGGCGCCGGGCGCCGGCGCGGGTGGCGCTCTCGCCCGCCTGGCGGCCGTTGAGGTGGAGGTCGGGGATGTTCTCCTTGCCGTGCGTGAAGGCGGCCTCGCACAGGAACAGGTCGGTGTCGCGGGCGAGTTCGTCCAGGGTGGGGGTGACGCCCGTGTCGCCGGAGTAGGTCAGCGACCTGCCGCCGTGCTCGACGCGGATGGCGTAGGCCTCCACGGGGTGGGCGACGCGTTCGGTGTGCACGGTGAAGGGGCCGACCTCGAAGGTGGACGGCTTGACCGTGTGGAAGTCGAAGACCTCGCTCATGGACGAGGCCGAGGGGGTGTCGGCGTAGGCGGTGGTGAGCCGGTGCTCGGTGCCCTCGGGTCCGTAGACCGGGAGGGGGTCGCAGCGGCCGCCGTCGTGCCGGTAGTAGCGCGCCACGAAGTAGGCGCACATGTCGATGCAGTGGTCGGCGTGCAGGTGGCTGAGGAAGATCGCGTCGAGGTCGTAGAGACCGCAGTGGCGCTGCAGCTCGCCGAGGGCTCCGTTGCCCATGTCGAGGAGCAGCCGGAAGCCATCGGCCTCGACGAGGTAGCTCGAGCAGGCCGATTCCGCGGACGGGAACGACCCCGAGCAGCCGACGACGGTGAGCTTCATGAAGCAGAAACCTCCGCTGGCGCGTGTGGAGAGACGGGGGTCGTGCGGTTTGTCGAGCGTAAGGCGCAAAACCTTTGGTCGCTCCTCTACCAGGGGCTGTTGTGGGCGAACTCACCTGCAGGCGCTGCCATCCGGGTTACCCGCCGTTCAGCCGTTCGACGAAGGTCCGAGGGCGGCATCGGGGGCGCTCACGCCGCCGCAGTCGGGAACTCCTCGACAGCCTCACGAGTGGCCCTGCCGATACCTCTGGTCCGGTCTCGGCTGGGTCATGCCCCTCTGGGGGCGCAGTGCTCTACTGCCGCTTACTCATCCGAGAAGTCGTTCCCGGGCGTACTCGCGTAGCTCGACCATCGGCTGCTCGGTCCGGTTGTCCAGCCGACGGATGAGGGCGAAGACGAGGTCGACGCAGCGGGCGGCTCCTGAGTCGAGGGCAGTGTCGAGAGCGGCGCGGGCGTCGGCCGCGGCAGCAGAGGCGTCTCGGTTGTGGAGTAAGCCTTCGGCCCGGTAGGTCAGGAACACCGCTCTGGTGCGGGAGCGGCGTGGATCGAGTTCGTCAAGTCCTTCGCCGATGGCGGCGTCGGCGCGGCCCGGGTCGCCGAGGTCGAGCCAGCACCGTCCGGCGTCGGCGTTTACGTCCGCCATCGACATCCAGGAGACCACGGGGGGTGTGTCCCGTGCGCGGACGCGTTCCAGTTCGGTCTCGGCGGACGTCAGCGCGTGCTGGGTCCCCTGGCGGTCCTGGAGTACGGCGCAGGCTCGTGCGCGGCGTACGTCGAGCAGGGAGCGGGCCGCCGGTGTCCGGGTGCGGGAGCGGGCGTGCTCCAGGACTCGGACCGCATCGGCGGGCCTGGACAGCCAGGTGGCCTGGTAGGCGAGATCGGACAGGGCGACGGCGGCCAGGTCGCGGTCCCCGGCTTGGTGGGCGGCGTGGACGGCGGCCTGCCAGTGGCGTTGGGCGTCGGCGTGCCGGTCTGCGTCGAAGCGCAGCCATGCGGCGCAGTGTGCGAGGTCGGCGGCCACGGCGTGGAGGCGGCGGCCGGCTTCCGCGGTGTAGCGGTCCTGGGTGATGAGGTCGATGGCGGTGTTCAGGTGGGCGTCGATGAGGCCGGAGACCTGCGGGTGCGGTCCGGCGGCAAGGGCTCGCAGCTCGCCGGAGCGCTGCTCCAGCCACGTCAGGAGTTCTGCGTCGATGCTCTGCCCGTCAAGGGCCTGCGCCAGGTGGCGGGGCTCGATGCTGGCCCAGTCGGCGGCGACCTCGATGAGGGTGCTGCTGCTGAGTACCAGGAAGGATTGCCGCGCCACCTCCATCCGGCAGGTCGCCGACCTGGTAGGCCGTCACTGCCCGGGCGCCGGGATCGTCGAGACCCCCCGGCCGCAGGGCGACCCGCTCGGCGCCTGCGCCGACATCACCCGTATGCGCCAGGTGCTGGGCTGGGCTCCGCAGCTGGGCATCGAGAACGGCATCCGCCGTTATCTGAAGTGGTTGGAGCGGACCCCCGAGGCGATCCCGGCGTGGCTGCACACTGAGGCCCGGGCCGCGTGAGGTGCTCAGACCACGGGAGGCCGGCCGAGGCGGGCCAGGGTGAACACGGTGCGCCAGCGCATCGGCCGGCGAGGCCCGCCCGGGGTGCGCCAGCCCTCGGCGAACCCACCGAACCAGGCCCGCAGCCCGGCGACGCTGCGGGTGCGGGCCAGCGTCAAGGTCACCCACACTCCCAAGTAGACGGGCACCAGCACCGCCGGCAGGTGCCGACGCGCCAGGTAGACCCGGTTGCGGGCATTGACCTGGTAGAAGAACGCGTGCCGGGCCGGGGAGGTACGCGGGTGCTGGAGCAGCAACTGCGGCTCGTAGCGCACCCGCCAGCCGGCGTCGATCGCCCGCCAGGCCATGTCGGTCTCCTCGTGCGCGAAGAAGAAGGCGTCCGGCCAGTGGCCGACCTGGGCCAGCATCTTCGTGGACAGTACGTGGGCCCCGCCGAGGAAGCCGGTCACCAGTCCGCCGCGCATCGGATCACCGGCCCGCAGGCGAGGGACGTGGCGGCGCTGGGTTGCCCCGGTCTCGTCCGCGATGCGGAAGCCGACGATCCCCAGCTGGGGGTCTGCCTCGTACAGCGTGGTGATCGTGGCGAAGACGTCGTCGGAGACCAGCAGGCCGTCGTCGTCCAGGTCCAGCACCAGGTCCATGTCCTCGAGGTGCTCCAGGGCGGCGTTGCGGCCGCCGGTCACTCCTAGGTTCTCCGCCAGCTGCACCGTCTCCACCCACGGCGGCAGATCGGGCATCGCGCACCCGTTGGCCACCACCACGGTTCGGGCCGCCGGAGCCGTCTGTGCCCGGACCGAGGCCAGCAGCTTGGCCAGCTCCTTGGGCCGCGTGCCCATCGTCAGGATCGCCACGCCCAGCTTCACGCCTGTTTCGTACCCATCTGTCTGAAGGACTCCATGACCGATCGGACTCTGCCCGGCCCCGCCTGCCTGTATGAACTCGCCGCTGAACGCCGACTGCCCGCCCACCAGCCGATGGACCAGGTGACACTCAGGTGGATCGCGGACAACCGACCAGTGAACTTCGATGCCGCGCCCAGCTTCCCACGCCTGGGGCCGACGCTCGTACCGGCCCGGTCCTGGTTCGCGATCGAGCGCCAGGCCGATTCCAACCACGGCATCCGTCACAACGCCCGGGTCAGCCTGCTCGCCGCGCTCCTGGCCCAGGAGTACGGGTTCGACCGGGACGCCGTCGCAGCGGTGTGCGCCGCCGGGGCGGTCCACGACTGCCGACGGAACGACGACCGGGCGGACCCCGGTCACGGGCGGCGCGCCGCGGCGTGGTTCCGGCATCACGCCGACACAGTCACTCGCGCCCTGGAGCACGAGGTTCCGGCTCCCTTGCTGCACCGGGCGGCACAAGCAATCGCCGTGCACGACGTGCCCTACGACCGCTTCACCGCACGCCAGGAGCGCGCCTACCGGCACGCCCCGCACCTCGTCGACGTCCTCAAGGCGGCCGACTGCCTGGACCGCTACCGCCTGCCGCTGAAGCGGTGGTGGCCGGACACGACCCGGCTGCGGATCCCGGTGCCCGACTGGCTGCCCCCGGCCGCGTTTGCCCTCGTCCTACGCAGCGAGCAGGCCGGTCTCGACGGAGCCACCCACCACCATGCCCTCACCGGCGCCCGCCATAGCCTCACCCTCGGCCAGTAGGAGACCTCCCGTGGACACCGACCTCGACGACGCCCACACCGACCACACCAGCACCCGCACCCGGCCGGTGGCTGCCGGGTGCGCCGAGAGCGAGGCGGACTGGCGCCGCCGACTGCAGCACGACACTCCCGGCGGCCGGCTGCTGGCCCACAACGCCATGACCCGCGCCCTCGCCGACGGCCGCCCGATCCATCTGATGCACACCACGACGGCGCTAAACGCCATCCGCGCCAGCGGCCAGCTGTACGCCTCTTCCGGGTGCCTGCTCGCCGCGCTGTACTGCGCGCCCCTGACTCCGACCTCCGCCGGCCTGCGTCCGCACAACCTCGGCGGCTACCTGCTGCAGACCAAGCCGCACACTCGCACTCTGATGATCGAGATCACGCCCACCGCCCCGGTACCGGCCATGGGCATCGACTACCTGCGGCTCGGCCGCGTCCACCTGCACACCTACCTGGATCACCGCAGCTTCCTCACCGAGGCCGAAGACGCCCAGCTTCGCGGGAAGGCGCTGCACCAGATCCGCGTGGCCGCCCCCTTCCTTGACGTGATCCTGGCCAACGCCACCGGACGCCGGACTCCGCCGGGAACGTTCGTGGACCAGCTCGCCGCCGCCGCCCAGGACCTGCCGTTCCTGGGTTACGTGTACTTCGAAGTGCTGTCGGAGTACCTGATGCTCCACTCCACCAGCGCGGAGACCAAGACGTACGCAGCTGCCGGCGAGATGAACAACCATCTCTACAAGCGCCTGGCGTTCTCCGCGGTCAGCGGCATGGACAAGCTGTTCGACCTGTCCCGCTTCCACCCGGGGCACCAGCGCCTGCACGACCTGATCGTTGGCATCGAGCCCCGTCTCGCGCCCGGAGCAGCGCAGTACACCAGGGGCCGCCTCTCCCACCTGTTCACCGCTCTGGCCGTCGAATCCGGCCAGGACGCGACCTCCTTCAGCTTCCGCGACCAGGACTTCGACGGCCTCACCCGGACCGCGCCGTCCCTGCTGGGGCAGACGCTCTTCCGCGAGATGCGGATCCTTCAGCGCTATCCGCAGCTCTACCTCGCCTTCGAGCAGGCCAAGGCCCTTCGGGCATGGAACTACTGGAACAGCCACCAGATCGCGACGCCGTTCAACGGGTTCCTCCCCAAGGGCGAGATCGGTGTCAACCCCTCCTATCCCGCCGCAGACTGCGCGGTGTGGCTGGCGGAGACCTGCGAGCGAGGCCTGCTTCACCCGGTCGACGAACTCGACGTCGCCTTCGTGCCCCGCCTGGCGGACCTGGGCATGACCGCCATGCGCCGGGACGCCACGGGCAAGGCCGCCGGGCATCCGGCCGTCACCTGAACTGATCGTCCGACGCCGTTACCAGGCCCGCCCACCCCGCCGGACTGCTTCGCCGATGTTCGTGCACCGTGGACAGCGGCCAGCTGTTCGATGTTCCGGGCACGTTGCCGCCGGGACCGACGGCGCAGGCCAGGAGAGCGCGCTTCGGCAATGGTACGAGCGGCGAGGCGGCGTTCCTCGGCGAGCGCAGCGGCTTCTGCTGCCTCCGATTTAGGCGCGAACTCCGCTCGAAGTTTTGCGGGGCCATCCAGGGAGCGCGGGGTGGTGGTGTGCGCCGGTACGGTCGTCGGTATGGACACGTCCTGGTGGTGGTTCGCCTTCGCGGCGGTGGTGGTGCTCGCGCTCGTCGCCACGGTCGTGGACGGCTGGGGGCGGGGGCGGCGGCCTCCTCGACCGGGTGGCGCCCGGCGTCCGCCGGGTCGGCCCACGGGTCCGCGGGGGCGGGCGGCGCGGCCGCGGCCCGCGGAGATCTGGTGGGCGCGGGTGCCGTACGAGGACGGGGCGGGTGCGAAGGACCGGCCGTGTCTGGTGATCTCGGTGCGCGGTCGGCGGGTGCTGGTCGTGAAGATCACCAGCCGTTACCGGGACGAGCGGGCCGGGGTGATCATGTTGCCGCCGGGCTCGGTCGGGGACGCGCGGGGGCGGACGAGTTTCCTGGAGACCGGCGAGTTGCGGGAGGTGCCGGTGAAGGACTTCCGGCGCCGGGTGGGCGAGGTGGAACCGGCCCTGTGGGATCGGGTTCGTCACCTCGCCCGGTGAGGCGTCAGGCCCAGAGCTGGCCCTGGAGGGTCTCGATGGCCTCTTCGGTGGTGGCCGCCGTGTAGACGCCGGTGGAGAGGTACTTCCAGCCGCCGTCGGCGACGACGAAGGCGATGTCCGCGCTCTCGCCGGCCTTCACCGCCTTCCTGCCGACGCCGATCGCCGCGTGCAGGGCGGCGCCGGTGGAGACGCCGGCGAAGATGCCCTCCTGCTGGAGGAGTTCCCGGGTGCGGGTCACGGCGTCCGCCGAGCCGACCGAGAAGCGGGTGGTGAGGACGGAGGCGTCGTACAGCTCGGGTACGAAGCCCTCGTCGAGGTTGCGCAGGCCGTAGACCAGGTCGTCGTAGCGTGGTTCGGCGGCGACGATCTTGACGTCGGGTTTGTTCTCGCGCAGGTAGCGGCCGACGCCCATGAGGGTGCCGGTGGTGCCGAGGCCGGCCACGAAGTGGGTGATGGAGGGCAGGTCGGCGAGGATCTCGGGGCCGGTGCCGGCGTAGTGGGCGCCGGCGTTGTCGGGGTTGCCGTACTGGTAGAGCATCACCCAGTCGGGGTGCTCGGCGGAGAGTTCCTTGGCGACCCGTACGGCGGTGTTGGAGCCGCCCGCGGCCGGGGAGGAGACGATTTCCGCGCCCCACATGGCGAGGAGGTCGCGGCGCTCCTGGGAGGTGTTCTCGGGCATGACGCAGACGATGCGGTAGCCCTTGAGCTTGGCGGCCATGGCGAGTGAGATGCCGGTGTTGCCGCTGGTCGGCTCGAGGATGGTGCAGCCCGGAGTGAGGCGGCCGTTCTTCTCCGCCTGTTCGATCATGTGGAGCGCGGGGCGGTCCTTGACCGAGCCGGTGGGGTTGCGGTCCTCCAGTTTGGCCCAGATGCGGACGTCGTCGGAGGGCGACAGCCGCGGCAGGCGCACCAGGGGGGTGTTGCCCACCGCGGCCAGCGGGGTGTCGTAGCGCATCGCCGATCAGGCCATACCGCCGGCGACGGCCGGCAGGATCGTGATGCTGTCGCCGTCGGTGAGCTTGGTGTTGATGCCGTCGAGGAAGCGGACGTCCTCGTCGTTCAGGTAGACGTTGACGAAGCGGCGCAGCTGGTCGCCGTCCACGATGCGGGCCTGGATGCCCGTGTGCCGGGTCTCGAGGTCGGCGAAGAGCTCGGTGAGGGTCTCCCCGGCGCCCTCCACTGCCTTCTGGCCGTCGGTGTACTGGCGGAGGATGGTCGGGATGCGGACCTCGATGGCCATGGCTGAGGGCTCCTGTCGGAAGGTGTCGTGGGTTCGGTGAGGCGCGCGGCGACGCGCGGCGGCCTGCCGCGGCTCACGGCCGTACGGCGGCAGCGGAGGATCGGATCAACAGATGGCGCTGTTCAGCCTGCACAGGTCGACGTGCAGGCGCGCCACGAGCAGCGTGCCCGGCGCCTTTTCGCTCACGTCGAGAAGAACCATGGGCTCATCGTATCGATTCCCGGTCCGGCATTCGGAGTGTGATCTCACCTCTTGGACGTTTTCCGCCCGCGATGCGATATCAGTACGCCTCCACGACCTTGACCTCCTCCTCCGTCACCTCTCCGTCCAGGATTCGGAACGAGCGGAACTGGAAGTCGCCGGCGCCGTCGGTGTCGGCCGTGGAGACCAGGACGTAGTGGGCGCCGGGTTCGTTGGCGTAGGTGATGTCGGTGCGGGAGGGGTGGGCCTCGGTGGCCGTGTGGGAGTGGTAGATGATCACCGGCTCCTCGTCGCGGTCGTCCATCTCGCGGTAGAGCTTGAGCAGGTCCTGCGAGTCGAACTCGTAGAAGGTCGGCGAGCGGGCGGCGTTCAGCATCGGGATGAACCGTTCGGGGCGGCCCTCGCCCACGGGGCCGGCCACCACGCCGCACGCCTCGTCGGGGTGGTCCTCGCGCGCGTGGGCGACGATCTGGTCGTACAGAGCCTGTGTGATGGTCAGCATGCGGCCCAGGATAAGCAGAAGGGCCGGCCCGTACCGGTGGGTGGTACGGACCGGCCCATATGCCGGACATCCTGAGCGGTGGCCGCGCCGGGTGCCACGAGCACCCCGTGCGGCCGGATGTCCGCGATGCGCGCGAACGCGCTGGTCAGCGCCGGTCGGCCGAGGGACCGGGCGATGTGGTGGCCGTCAGCCGATCTTTTCCATCTCCGGCTCACCGGGCCGCTCGGTGATCTGCGGACCGCGGCTCTTGAGCACGGCCCAGCCGATGCCGAGGGCGGCGGCCCAGCCGGCCATCACGTAGAGGCAGACGCGGGCGTCGGCGTCGTAGGCGATCAGGCAGGTCACGAAGAGCAGGAAGGCGATGGCGACGTAGGAGCAGACCGAGCCGCCGGGGGCCGGGAAGGAGGAGGCGGGCAGGCGGCCCGCGACGACCTTGCGGCGGTAGAGGACGTGGCTGATCAGGATCATCAGCCAGGTCCAGATACCGGCGGCGGTGGCGACGGAGGTGACATAGCCGAAGGCCTTCTCCGGGACGATGTAGTTCAGGACCACACCGATGCCCATGAAGACCACCGAGATGCCGATGCCGATGGCCGGGGTCCTGGTCGACGACAGGCGGCTGAAGACCCTGGGGGCCTCGCCGTTGTCCGCGAGGGTGCGCAGCATGCGGCCCGTGGAGTACATGCCGGAGTTGCAGGAGGACAGGGCGGCGGTGAGCACGACGAAGTTGACGATGCCGGCGCCGGCCGGGATGCCGATGACGGTGAAGGCCTCCACGAAGGGGCTGACGCCCTCGGCGAACTCGGTCCACTTGACCACGGCCAGGATGACGGTGAGGGCGCCGACGTAGAAGAGGGCGATGCGCCAGGGCAGGGTGTTGATCGCCTTGGGGAGGGTCTTCTCCGGGTTCTCCGACTCGCCGGCGGTGACGCCGACCAGCTCGACGGCGAGGTAGGCGAACATGACGCCCTGGAGGGTCATCAGGGAGGAGCCGATGCCCTTGGGGAAGAAGCCGTCGAACTCCCACAGGTTGGAGACGGCGGCGGTGTCGCCGGCCTGGCTGAAGCCGAGGGTGAGCACGCCGACACCGATCACGATCATGCCGATGATGGCGGTGACCTTGACCATCGAGAACCAGAACTCGATCTCGCCGAAGAGCTTCACGGAGATCAGGTTGGCCACGAACAGCAGGACCAGGAAGACCAGGGCGGAGACCCACTGCGGGATGTCCGGGAACCAGTAGTGGATGTAGATGGCGGCGGCGGTGAGTTCCGCCATGCCGGTGACCACCCACATCAGCCAGTACGTCCAGCCGGTGAAGTAGCCGAAGAAGGGGCCGAGGAACTCGCGCGAGTACTCGGCGAAGGAGCCGGAGACCGGACGGTAGAGCAGGAGCTCGCCGAGCGCCCGCATGATGAAGAAGATGATCACACCCGCGAGGGCGTACATGAGGATGATGCTGGGGCCGGCCTTGGCGATGTTGGCCCCGGCGCCCAGGAAGAGGCCGACGCCGATGGCGCCGCCGATCGCGATCATCTGGACCTGGCGGCTGTTCAGCCCGCGCTCGTATCCCTCTTCGGGGGTTTTGTCCGTGTCGACCTGCGCAGAGGTCATGTGTGGTGCGCCTTTCTCCATGCCGACCCGGGCCTCGACTCGGCCGCGGATCGGGTCTCGATCCCCCCGGATGATGGAGTTGAGCGGGTCTCACATCCCGCTCGGTGCCTGGCCGGCGGTCCGCCGGCTCGGTGGCGCACCCGGCCGAACATTCGGGTGGTGTTCGCCGGGCGGTCGTGAAGATTTACCACGACCGCGGGATCGATCACAGACTCGCCATGTGACACGCCGCACAGACATAGGCGGACATAAGGCGCCCACGACGGGCGAAAAGGGATGTCTCTTTGACGAGATCATTACCCGGATTTGGGGATCCGCTGAGCGGACACCCATTCCGGTCCCTCATCCAGTAATCAGGGCACAAGGGTCGCGACGAGCGACTCCTGGAGGCCTCCGAGCCACAGGTACGCCATCACCATCGGCTTGCGCGGGTCCTCGTCCGGGAGCCGGTAGAGCAGGTCGGTGTCGTCCTCGTCGACGATCTCCAGCCGGGAGCCGATCGCGAGGCGCAGGTCGTTCAGGGCGTTCAGCCACTGCCGGGACTCCGCCACGGACAGCTTCAGCACCGCCGCCCCGCCCTCACCCCCGTCCCCGCCCCCGGTCGCCGAGGAGAGGGTGTCCAGGGTGCGGATCACCGCGAGCGCGTTCTCGCGCTTGCCGGCGCGCAGGTCGTTCTCGGTGTAGCGGCGGAACTCGGAGGAGTGCGCCCGCTGCTCCTCGGCCTCCCTGGCCTGCGGGGTGCCCTTGGGGTCGCCGTAGGCGTCCGGGAACAGGCGCCGCAGCACCGGGTCGGAGGGCGGCTCGCTCGGGCCGTCCGCGAAGAGCTCGGCGAGCGGGTCGTCGGAGGCGTCCTCGGCGGGGCCGGGGCCGATCAGCTCCAGGAGCTGCACGGCCAGGGACCGGATGATGGAGACCTCGACGTCGTCGAGGGCGACGGCCGCGCCGCCGCCGGGGAGCGGTTCGAATTGTCCGGGCATGAAGGCGATTCAGCTACTTCCGTCCTGCGGGCGGGCGTGGGTCATTTCCGGTCCTGCTGGAGGGTCGCCCACAGGCCGTAGCCGTGCATGGCCTGGACATCCCGTTCCATCTCCTCGCGCGAGCCGGTGGACACGACCGCCCGGCCCTTGTGATGGACGTCCTTCATGAGCTTGGTGGCCTTCTCCTTCGAGTAGCCGAAGTACGACTGGAAGACGTACGTCACGTAGCTCATGAGGTTGACGGGATCGTTGTGCACGATCGTCACCCAGGGCACGTCGGGCTCGGGTACGGCGAAGACCTCCTCCGCCGACTCGGTCTTCTCGATCTCCATGGGTGCGGCTGCCGTCACATGGCCCATGCTGCCACCACAGGGGGGCACTCGCACAAACGGGCCTGTGGGCCACGCCACGGAACCACAAATCGTCAGACTGACGAAATGGGGGTAGCATCCGTGCCGAGCCGCACATCCCGGGGAACCACCCCCGGGCCCCCGGGGGACCGCCCGGGGGTGCCCGGCGAGTCACACCTAGGAGAGTTCGGTGGACATAGCGGACCTTGGGCTGCCGGTGGACGTTCCCTCGACGGCGCTCTTCACCGACCAGTACGAGCTGACCATGCTCCGAGCCGCCCTGAAGGCGGGCACCGCCGGGCGGCGGAGCGTGTTCGAGGTCTTCACGCGCCGGCTGCCCGACGGGCGCCGCTACGGCGTCGTGGCGGGCACCGGGCGGGTACTGGACGCGGTGGAGAACTTCCGCTTCGACGCGGACGTCCTGCGCTTCCTGCGCGAGAGGGACATCGTCGACGAGGAGACCCTGGACTGGCTCGCCCAGTACCGCTTCAGCGGCGACATCTGGGGCTACCCCGAGGGCGAGGTGTACTTCCCGGGCTCGCCGATCATGCGGGTCGAGGGGACCTTCGGCGAGTGCGTGCTGCTGGAGACGGTGATCCTCTCCATCCTCAACCACGACTCGGCGATCGCCGCCGCCGCCTCCCGGATGGCCTCGGCCGCCGGGGACCGTCCGCTGATCGAGATGGGCGCCCGCCGCACCCACGAGCTGGCCGCCGTCGCCGCCGCCCGCTCCGCCTATGTCGGCGGCTTCGCGACCACCTCCGACCTGGCCGCCGGCTTCCGCTACAACATCCCCACCGTGGGCACCTCGGCCCACGCCTTCACCCTGCTGCACGACAACGAGCGCGACGCCTTCCGGGCCCAGGTGGACGCCCTGGGCCGGGACACCACGCTCCTGGTGGACACCTACGACGTCGGTGAGGCCGTCCGTACGGCCGTCGAGATCGCCGGGCCCGAGCTGGGCGCCGTACGCATCGACTCCGGCGACCTGCTGCTGGTCGCCCACCGGGTGCGGCAGCAGCTGGACGAGCTGGGTGCCACCGAGACGAAGATAGTCGTCACCTCGGACCTGGACGAGTACGCCATCGCCTCGCTGGCGGCGGCGCCCGTGGACGCGTACGGCGTCGGTACCCAGCTGGTGACCGGATCGGGGCACCCGACGGCCTCGATGGTCTACAAGCTGGTCGCCCGCGCCGAGTGCGGGGACTCCACCGGCTCCACGGGTTCCGCCGCCTCCACCGGCGGCGAGGTGCCGCTGGTGCCGGTGGCCAAGAAGTCCAGTGGCGGCAAGACCTCGGTCGGCGGGCGCAAGTGGGCCGCCCGGCGGCTGGACGCCCACGGCTACGCCGAGGCCGAGGTGGTCGGCACCGGACCGGTGCCCGCCGGCCTGGCCGACCGGCAGCTCCTCGTCGAGCTGGTCAAGGGCGGTGAGGTCGTCGCCCGGGAGCCGCTGGACGCCGCCCGGGACCGGCACGCGGCCGCCCGCGCCAACCTGCCGCTGTCCGCCACCCAGCTCTCCCGAGGGGAACCCGTCATTCCGACGGAGTACGCACACGAGGGCTCGGGTAGCTAAAGCAGGTGGCCCGCGACGCGGACCGCACCGTCCGTCCCCCCGTCCCCCTCCCGTCGCCCCTCGTCCCTTCCCGTCCCTCCGCCGTCCCTCCCCGACCCACAGCCGACCCAGTCGAAGGACACCGACCATGCGCCGCGCCTTGATCGTCGTAGACGTGCAGAACGACTTCTGCGAGGGAGGCAGCCTCGCGGTGTCCGGCGGTGCCGACGTGGCCGCCGCCATCACCGAGCTGATCGGGCAGGCGCCCGCCGGCTACCGCCACGTCGTGGCCACCCGCGACCACCACGTCGCACCGGGCGGCCACTTCGCCGACCACCCCGACTACGTCCACTCCTGGCCGGCGCACTGCGTCGCCGGCACGGAAGGCGTCGGCTTCCATCCGAACTTCGCCCCCGCCGTCGCCTCCGGCGCGATAGACGCCGTCTTCGACAAGGGGGCGTACGCGGCGGCCTACAGCGGTTTCGAGGGCGCCGACGAGAACGGCACGTCCCTCGCCGACTGGCTGCGGACCCGGGAGATCGACGAGGTCGACGTCGTGGGCATCGCCACCGACCACTGCGTACGGGCCACCGCCCTGGACGCCGCGCGCGAGGGCTTCCGTACGCAGGTGCTGCTCGACCTGACCGCCGGGGTGGCCGCGGAGACCACCGAGCGGGCGCTGGAGGAGCTGCGGGAGGCGGGCGTGGAGCTGTCCGGGAAGCCGGTCGTCCAGTAGCGCGTGTCAGGTCTGGGCGGCCGGGCGTCTGAGCAGGGCCCGGATCGGCTGCCACAGCTCCTGGACGAGGTCCGGTCCGCCCGCGGCACCGGCCACCGGTGCCGTGCGCCATATGAGGCCGTCGGGATGGTGCAGGACGGCGGTGATCTCGTCCGGGGTCGGCGGGGCCGCGTTGCCCCGCAGGTAGACCGCGCGCAGGCCCAGGTTGCGCAGCCGGGTCAGGGCGCGCGCCCGGTTGTGGGCGTGGACGAGTACGCGCACGCCGCCCCCGGGGGCGGCGGGGCTGGGCAGGTTCAGTGCCACCACCACCGTGCCGTTCGGCAGCTTGCAGAAGCCTCCTGCGGCCATGCGGTCATACCCCCGTGTCAGCCGGTGTCGCACCGGGTGTCAATAAGAGACGCACAGGAGGCACCTAAACACGGATCGGCGGCGACCCGCCAGAGGGTCGCCGCCGATCATGGTATGACCTGGGCAGATGCTATTTACCTGCCCGCGGGACGGACCTCGAGCTCGATCGTCGAGCCGTTCCTGGCCTCCTTGAGGATCTTGATCTTCGTGTTGGTGTCAGTGATCCTGACGCCGGCGGTCGGGTTCGACTCGTCGTAGTAGTCGTTGGTGCGGTCGTTGAAGACCGACACCCCCTTGGAGCCCGGGATCCAGGTCGCCACGTCGTTCTTGTGCAGGGTCATGCCGTCCGTGCGGTAGCGGCTGAACGGCGAGTCGTAGGCCTGCACGCGGTTGCGCATCAGGGTGCCGTCGGCGTGCTTCAGCGCGGTCGGGTGCGAGTCGACCGGCAGGAGCAGGCCGGTGCCCGGGTGCTGGCTGGTGTTGTTGTCCGCCTGGGAGGTGTCCCACTTCCAGATCAGCAGGCCGTTCTGGTAGGCGTAGTGCTCCACCCAGTTCGGGCGCGACGTGAAGCCGAAGTTGTACGGGCCGGTCTTCAGCGTCTTGTCGTACGACGTGTACTGCCGGTTCTCGGCGATGTAGTACTGCGCGTAGTCCTTGGTGAAGGAGGCGCCGACGCGGGTGAAGCCGTCGGCCGTCCAGGCGGCGTCCGCGCTCTCGGCGTCGTCGGTGAACAGCGTCTCGCCGTCGGCATACACCTTGATCATGTCGGCCGCGAAGCCCTTCTGGGCCACGCCGCCGTCCGTCTGGTAGCGGAAGCGCAGGTCGATCTTCTGGCCCGCGTAGGCGTCGAGGGAGTACGCGAACTTCGTGTAGTCGTCGATCGTGCCGTGCAGGGCGGGCTTGTCGGCGGCGTCGCGCGGGATCGGGTACCCGTCCACCATGCCGTCGACCGCGGTCCAGTTGGCGCCGCCGTCGGTGGAGACCTCGGTGTAGAGGTAGTCGTAGTTCGCCTCGATGTCGTACCAGCCGTCGAAGGTCAGCTCGGCGGTGGCCTTGCCGGTCAGGTCGACCGAACGGGTCATCGTGTTCTTGAGGTTGTCACCGCTGCCGCTCCACCACTGGGTCTCGCCCTCGGCGGGGACGACGATCTCGGTGGTGACCTCCTTCTTCGGCAGTTCGACGACCAGGCCCTGCTTGTGCTTGGTGTTGTACTCGGCGACGCCCAGCTTGTGCCAGGAGTTCACGCCCGCCTTGGCGGTGTCGTAGTTCAGCCAGCCGAGCTGGAGCTTGTCCCAGGCGGTCATGTCGCCGGGCAGGTCACCGATCTCCTTGCGGCCGGTGCCGAGCCAGGAGCCGGACGACATCAGCGTCCAGAAGCCGGTGGAGTTCTCGCCGCCGGCGGTGTCGTAGTGGTCCGGCAGGCCGAGGTCGTGGCCGTACTCGTGGGCGTAGACGCCGAGTCCGCCGTTCTCCGGCTGGACGGTGTAGTCGCCGACCCAGATGCCGGTGGAGCCGATCTGCGCGCCGCCCAGCTTGTTCTCGCCGGGGCCGGTGGCGCCGGCGTCGGTGCCGAAGGCGTACCAGCGGTGGGCCCAGATGGCGTCGGTGCCCTGGACGCCGCCGCCCGCGGACTCGTCCTCGCCGGCGTGCACGATCTGGAAGTGGTCGATGTAGCCGTCGGGCTCGTTGAAGTCGCCGTCGCCGTCGAAGTCGTAGCGGTCCCACTCGTCGAACCGGGCGACGTCCGCCTTGATCTGGGCGTCGGTGCGGCCGGCCGCCTTCTGCTGCCCGACCCAGGCGGTCAGGCCGTCACTGACGACGTTCCACACGCTCGGGCAGTTGGTGTCGCCGCAGTCGTTGTTGCCGTAGCGGGCCTCGTTGTAGGGGACCTTGACCCAGTCGGAGACCTCGCCCTCGACCGAGTAGCGGCCGGAGGACTGCTTCTCGTAGTACGTCTTGACCGAGTTGACGCCCTTGCCGGAACCGAAGTACAGGTCCTGGAAGTGCTGCTGGTCGTAGTCGGCCTTCCAGGCCGTGGAGTTGTCCGTCTTCCGGTCGGGCTTGGCTATCCGGTTGTGCAGCGGGCCCGGGTCGCCGCCGTAGCGGCTGTCGACCTTGTCGCCGAACTCGACCAGGATGGTGAAGATCTTGTCGGTCTTCTCCCGGCCCAGCTCGACGTACTTGGCGTCGCCCTTCTTGCTCTTGAGCTGGACGACGTTCGAGCCGTCCTTCTTCTTCACCGAGGCCTTGCCGGATATGACCTGCTTCAGGGCCTCCTCGCGCTGAGCGTCCCGAGTGTCGCTCATGGGGCCCTTGAGGTCATGGGAGTCCATGCCCTTCGCGGGGTGCGGGTCGTGGCGGTCCACGGCTTCCGGCCGGGCCGGCGAGTCCGCCTGTGCCACGCCGGCCGCGGAGAGCGTGGCGGTGGCGGCGGCGAGTGCGACGGCGCTCGCCGCCGTTCTGAACTTCCAGGATCTGCCGGTCACTTGAGTTCCTCCCCCGCGTGCACGCGCGCGGATGGGGGGACCAGGACATGGCAAAGTCCGCGCACACGTGTTCAACGCGTGTAGTCAAGTGACGACATTTGACTAGAGGTTCACCGGAAAAGACAGACCTTGACTTGAGCAGAACAAGTGCACTATGCGGAGTCGGCGTTCGCTTTGCGGACACCGAATCGTGACCGTCGTGGCTGCCGTTGCCGCCGTGGCGTCCTCCACGGGCGCGTGCGACCGTCCACTTCCCGGACGCCATGAATCCGTGCGCCCCCCGTGCATCGGCCATGTCGGTTAGGTCATGCTTACCGCTGGTTCCACTCGGGCACACAGCGGGTTAGAGTCGCTTGGCGGAACGCCCGGAAGTCGGCGGAATGCCAGGCCGACAGCACGTCTCACCCCCAGATTGTCTTCACGAGGACACGATGGCCATGCCCCGTCCGACTGCCGCACAGTTCGCCTACGGTTCGTGCACCGTGATCTTCTCGACCCTCGCCATGCTGCTGCTGTCCCGGACGAGTTCGGGTCCCGGCGTCGCCGTCATCGCCGTCGCGGCGCTCGCCCTCGGGCTGCTGGTCGCCATGACGGTCCCGACGCCCAGGACGCGCGCGGTGACCGCCGTGCCGACGCCCAGGCCGACCGCGGCATCCGCGTCGGCCTCCGCCTCCGCCGAGGAGCGGGTGCCGTCGGCGGCCCGGGTCTCCGCCGGGGCGGGTGAACCGGTCCGCGGCCGCGCCGCCTGACACCTGCCCGCTCCCCGAGACCCGGCGGACGCCGACTCGGGCGGACGCCGACTCGGGGAGCGTCGACGTCAACGGGCGCTGACCACCACCGTCTTGGCGGCCTTGTCGTGCAGGCCCTGCTTGTAGGGCCGGTCGAAGAAGCTCCAGCCGCCGGCGATGATCGTCCAGACACAGGCACAGCAGAAGGCGAACGGGATCCACAGCACCAGGGCCCGGATCAGCGACGTCTGCACCGAGGGCGTGGCGCCGTTGTCCAGGTTGGCCACCCGCAGGCCAAGCCACTTCTTACCGAGGGTCTGGCCCGTCTTCGCGGTCATGTACGTGTCGTAGGCGATGTAGAGCACGGCGGCGATCAGGGACTGCCCGAAGGACTTGCCGACCGAGACGTCCTCGTCGGCCATCTGGTACTCCTGGACGTTGAAGGCCCAGCTGAGCAGCCAGACCACGATGCCCACGAGGATCATGTCGATGATGCGCGCGAGTGTGCGCTTTCCGCTGTCGGCGAGCGGGGGCATACCAGCGAGTGGATCGGTGGGGAAGGAGCCGCCACCGTATGGATCCCCGCCGTAGGGACCGCCCCCACCACCGGGGGGCGGGGCGCCGTAGGGACCGCCGCCGCCGGGAGGCGGGGCGCCGTACGGGCCTCCGCCACCGGGAGGCGGGGGTGAGCTGCCTCCGTACGGGGGCGGGTTGTCGTACGGCGAGCCCGTCCCGTCCGCACCGGGGCCGGGGCCGGGGCCGGGGGACGGGGGACGTTTCCTGAACGGGTCGTCGTCCGGCGGCTGCCCGCCGGAGCCGGGAGGCGGTTCGCTGCTCATGGCCCGAGTCGACCGCGAACCCCCGGGCGGCGCATCCGGCGAGCCGCCGTCCGGAGTACGGGGCGCCTTTGGCGGCGGCACCAAGGCGCGGTGGGCACCGGGCGGCGGCACCGGGCGCGGAGGCCCGGCGGCCCGCCCGTGAGCGGCGGCCTGCCGCAGGCCGGCGCTCCCCCAGTGGCCGTATCCGGACCCGCGGGCCGGCGCGGGCGGCGGCGCACACCGGCCGGCCGACCGGGGCGGGAGACGCGTCAGCTCCCGGGTCAGCCGGCCACGAAGGTGCGGGACGCCTTGTCGTGCCAGCACTGGCGCCACGGGCGGTCGAACAGGCACCACGCGACGCCGACCACACCCACGACCAGGAGGCCGGGGACGCTGTACACCAGCCAGCGGCGCAGGGCCGCGCCGAAGGACGGGGGCTCGTGGGCCTCGATGTCCCGCACCTGAAGGCCGAGCAGCTTCTTGCCCAGGGTGCGGCCCCACTTGGCGGTGGGCAGCGCCTCGTAGACGACACCGAAGAGCAGCAGGACGGCCAGCACGATGCCCAGGTAGGTGGCCGTCGTGCCGTCGAGCAGCCACACCGTGACGGTCTCGCCGGAGAGCTTGGCCTCGTCGATCTTGCCGTTGACGTGGTCCATTCCCTTGATGCCCAGGGGTACGGCGGCCACGCCGGTGACGCACGCGAGGACGACGGTGTCGATCAGCCGGGCGGCCAGCCGCTTGCCGAGCCCGGCGGGGCGGGCCTCCGCCTGGCGTCGGGCGGCGGCCTGGAACACGTCCTCGACCGGCGGCTTCCAGGGCGCGACGGGCTGCTCGTCACCGCTCGCGCCCGCGAGCCGGTGCACCTGCTGCGCCCAGGAGGCCTGCCCACCGCCGGGGCCGGGCACGAGCGGGGCGGATGCGGCGGCCTGCTGCGGGGCGGCGGCAGGCTGTGGGGCGGCGGCCTGCTGCGGGGAGACGGCAGGCTGTGGGGCGGCGGCCTGGCGAGGGCCGGCCGGGCCTCCCGTCTGCTGCGGGCCGGAGAGGGGCGTGGGAGTGGCGGTCGCGGGGGCCTGCGCGGCGGCGGCCCGGGCGGCGGCGGCCTTCCCGGCGCCGAAGCCGGGGCCGCCCGTGGCCGCGTCGCGCGGGGGGACCGCGCGGAAGGTCATGGTGCCCTCGTCGCCGCCGGGGCCGCCCGTGGCCGGGGCGCTCCGGGCGCCTGCCGCCGGACGCCGGAAGACGAAGGTGTTGCCCGAACCCGCCTCCACGTCGCCCCCGGACGCGGCCGCCGCCGAGGACTCCGCCGAAGACCCCGCCGCGGCGTCCACCCGCGCGGAACGGGGGTCGCCGCCCTGCGCGGACCGGCGCTCGGCGGATCCGCCGGGCGCGTGCCCGTCCCCGGCGACGCCGGCGGTCCGCGCGCCCGGTGTCCCGCCCCGACCGGCCCGGGGATCGCTCGGAGCGCCGTCGCCCGCGGCGGCGGGACCGCCGGCCCCGGCCACGGCTTCCCCGGCCGGCCCCGTCCCCCGGGCGTGCGGGAGCCTCGGGTCCGTGCCCGGGGCGGCGCCCGGCCAGGCGACGCGCTGCTCCGGGTCGTCGGCGAAACCGGACTGGTGGGAGCGGTCGGCTCCCCAGGCCGTGGCGGGTTCCGGGCTGCTGCCGTGCTGGGAGGCGGCCGCGGGCGGTTCCTCGACCGGGTCCTCGTCGAAGAAGTGCGGGCCGGTCTCCTCGACCAAGGACCGCGCGCCGGGCGGAGGCGCGAGCGGCTCGCCGTCCTCGGGCGCGGGCCGGCTCGTGCCCGGCACCCAGGAGGCACCGTTCCAGTACCGGACATATCCAGGAATGGACGGGTCCGGGTAATACCCTTCGCGGGGCCTGTCGTCGCCGGGGGCCGGGGTTGGGGCGCTCATGTCCGTCGTCCCGTATCTGCTCGGGGGTTGATATGGGGGCTCAACATCTATCAGACGGGCGCAATCCGCACCGCCGGACCCGCCGGACCCGCCCCTTTCCGGGCAACCTCGTGCATGGACCTTCACACCCGGGACAGAGGTGGGGGAAAAGTTCCGCGAACAAGTGCCGCGAACCCGCGTAACGCTCACGGCCCTCGCCGCTCCCACTCGTGCGGGCCCGTTCCAGGCGGCCCGTGCGGACCCGTAGGAGAGAGGACCACCCCGCCATGCGCCCCCCGCGCCCCCGTCCCACCGTCGTGGAACGCGAACTGGAACTGATGCTCGTCCTGTCGCCCGGGCACGGCGTCCCGGTACCGGCCCTGCTCGGCTACCGCACCGACGATCCGTACGCCGTCCACATCACCTTCCACATCCACTCCGGCCACCCGGTCCACTGGACGTTCGCCCGCGAGCTGCTGGTGGAGGGGGGCTTCCGGCTGTGCGGGCACGGGGACGTACGGGTGTGGCCGTCGAAGACGGACGGCCGGAGCGTCGTACTGATGTCACTGAGCGGCCCCGACGGGGACGCTCTCCTGGAGGCGCCCACGGCACAGGTGTCGGCCTGGCTGGAGCGGACCCTGCGGGCGGTGCCGCCGGGCACCGAGGGCGGGCAGCTCGGCATCGACGACGGGCTGGCCGAGCTGCTCGCCCGGTGAGGGGAGGGCGGGTCAGAAGAGTTTGCCCGGGTTGAGGATGTCCAGCGGGTCGAAGGCCCGCTTGACCGCACGCTGCATCTCCAGGCCGACCGGGCCGATCTCCCGCGCCAGCCACTCCTTCTTCAGTACGCCCACGCCGTGTTCGCCGGTGATGGTGCCGCCGAGTTCCAGGCCGAGGGCCATGATCTCGTCGAAGGACTCGCGGGCGCGCCGGGACTCGTCGGGGTCGGCGGCGTCGAAGCAGACGGTGGGGTGGGTGTTGCCGTCGCCCGCGTGGGCGCAGACGCCGATGGTGAGGTCGTACTTCGCCGCGATCCGTTCGATGCCCCCCAGCATGTCGCCGAGCCGGGACCGGGGCACACACACGTCGTCGATCATCGTCGTGCCCTTGACGGCCTCGAGGGCGGTGAGGGACAGGCGGCGAGCCTGGAGCAGGAGCTCCGACTCGGCCGCGTCGTCCGCCGGGACCACCTGTGTGGCGCCCGCGGCCTCGCACAGCGCGCCCACGACGGCGAGGTCGGCGGCCGGGTCGGCGGTGTCGAAGGCGGCGAGGAGCAGGGCCTCCGTGGTCTCCGGCAGACCCATGTGGGCGAGGTCGTTGACCGCCTTCACGGTCGTACGGTCCATCAGTTCGAGGAGGGACGGGACGTGCCCTGCCTCCGTGATCCGGCAGATCGCGTCGCAGGCGGCGGTCGCGGAGGCGAACTCGGCGGCCAGCACGAGCTGCTCGGGCGGCTTGGGGCGCAGGGCGAGCACGGCGCGTACGACGATGCCGAGGGAGCCCTCGGAACCGACGAACAGGCGGGTGAGGTCGTATCCGGCGACGCCCTTGGCGGTGCGGCGGCCGGTGGACATCAGGCGGCCGTCGGCGAGGACGACGTCGAGGCCGAGGACGTACTCGGCGGTCACTCCGTACTTGACGCAGCACAGGCCGCCGGAGGCGGTGCCGATGTTGCCGCCGATGGTGCACGTCTCCCAGCTGGAGGGGTCGGGCGGGTAGTACAGGCCGTGTTCGTTCACCGCGCGGGAGAGCGTGGCGTTGACGACGCCCGGTTCGACGACGGCGACGCGGTCGACCGGGTTGATCTCCAGGATGCGGTCCATCCTGGTCAGGGACAGCACGACGCAGCCGTCGGTGGCGTTGGCCGCGCCGGACAGGCCGGTGCGGGCGCCCTGCGGGACGACGGGGACGCGCATCGCGGTGGCGGTGCGCATGACGTGCTGGACCTCCTCCACGGTGCGCGGCAGGGCGACGACGGCGGGTGCGCCGGCCGGGCAGAAGCTCGCCATGTCGTTGGCGTAGGAGGCGGTGATGTCGGGGTCGGTGAGGACGGACTCGGACGGCAGGCCGGCGAGCAGCCGGTCGACGAGGGTCCCGGAGGCCCCCGTGACCGCTCCGGCTTCGTGGGCTGCGTCGTCTTTGTCGCGAGGCGCTTCGATACGGCTCATCTGATTCCTCCGTGGATACCCCCACGTTCACGTGGGGGAGGAAGCCAAGATCGGAGGTTCGCATCCGTGGGCCATCGGTGTGAACCCCGTCGACGGCACTCGGCGCACCTCCCGATGTGATCGTCACATTGGCGCACAGTAAGCGTCATGGAGGTCATGGAGAGGGAGACCGAACACGGGTGGCGTTCACGCCGCCGGAGCCGGATGCTGATCGTCTCCGTCGCCGGGGCCGTCGTACTGGGCGGGGTCGTGGTGCTGCTGCCCTGGGGCGGTGGCGACGCTCCCCCGCCCGCGCCGGGGCCGGCCGCGCTGGCGCGGAGCGCGGTCACCACGGGGGTGCCGGCCGCGCTGGGGGACCTGACCGTGCTGATCGGCGACCGGGAGACCCATCTGCGGGCGCATCCGCTGGACGGGGCGTCGTGGGCGGTGCTGGGCACGGCGTACGTGGAGCGGGGCCGGCGTACGGCGGACACCGCGAACTGGCCGAAGGCCGAGAAGGCGCTGCGCACCTCGCTGAAGGTCGGGGCGGAGCGCGATCCGCAGGCCCTGGAGGGGATGGCGGCGCTGGCGGTGGCGCGACGGGACTTCCCCGCGGCGAAGAGGTGGGGCGAGAGCGCGGTGAAGGCCGCTCCGAAGCGGTGGACGGCGCACGCGGTGCTGATCGACGCGTACACCGGACTCGGCGACCACGAGGGCGTGGGGCGGGCCCTGGACAAGCTGATGGATCTGCGTCCGGACGCGCCGGCCGTGAGCGCGCGGGCGGCGGCCGTCTACCGGGACCGGGGCTGGCGGGCGGACGCGGAGGCCCGGATCCTCGACGCGGCGGCGGCGGCCGGGGCGTCGGCCGAACGGGCGGCGTATCTGGAGCAGGCCGGACGGCTGGCGTTCGAGCGCGGGGACCGTCAGGAGGCGCTGCGGTTCTTCCGGGAGGCGCTGCGCACCGATCCCGACCAGCGGGCCGCGCAGGCCGGGCAGGGGCGGGTGCTGGCGGCGCTGGGCCGGACGACGGACGCGCTGTCCGCGTACCGGGCCGCGCTCGCCGAGCGGCCGAGCCCCGAGTACGCCCTGGAGCTGGGCGAGTTGTACGAGTCGCTGGGGCTCGGGCAGGCCGCGCGGGTGCAGTACGACCTGCTGCGGGAGCGGGTGCGGGTGGCCGGGGCGGCCGGGGGCGACGAGGAACTGGTGCTGGGGCGGTTCGAGGCGGACCACGGGGATCCGGTGTCGGCGGTACGGCGATTGCGGGCCGAGTGGGGGCGGCAGCCGGGGATCGCGGTGGCCGACGCACTGGGTTGGGCGCTGCACCGGACCGGGGAGCACGAGGAGGCGCTGGAGTTCGCGACGATCGCGACGGACGGCGAGCAGGGCGGCGGGGTGCGCAGCGCGCTGTACGTGTTCCACCGGGGTGTGATCGAGAAGGAGCTGGAGCGGTACGGGCCCGCGCGGCGGCATCTGCGGGAGGCGCTGATGATCAACCCGTACTTCTCCCCGCTGCGGGCGCCACAGGCGGAGCGGGCGCTGGCGGAGCTGGGCGAGCCCTCCGTCCAGGACCCGCCCACGTAGCCGCCGGCGGTTCCCCGCCTCAGTGGCCCCCGGCGGTTCTCAGAGGTTGCCGCGCTTCTCCTGCTCGCGCTCGATCGCCTCGAAGAGGGCCTTGAAGTTGCCCTTGCCGAAGCCCATCGAGCCGTGCCGTTCGATGAGCTCGAAGAAGACGGTCGGGCGGTCCTGGACCGGCTTGGTGAAGATCTGCAGCAGGTAGCCGTCCTCGTCGCGGTCGACGAGGATCTTCAGCTCGCGCAGCGTCTCGACGGGCACCCGGGTCTCGCCGGCCCACTCGCCGAGCGTGTCGTAGTACGAGTCGGGCGTGCTGAGGAACTGGACGCCGGCCGCCTTCATCGTGCGTACGGTCTGGACGATGTCGTTGGTGTTCAGCGCGATGTGCTGGACGCCGGCGCCGCCGTAGAACTCCAGGTACTCGTCGATCTGGGACTTCTTCTTGGCGACCGCGGGCTCGTTGATCGGGAACTTGACCTTGAGGGTGCCGTCGGCGACCACCTTGGACATCAGCGCGCTGTACTCGGTGGCGATGTCGTCGCCCACGAACTCCTTCATGTTCGTGAAGCCCATGACCTTGTTGTAGAAGCCGACCCACTCGTTCATGCGGCCGAGTTCGACGTTGCCGACGCAGTGGTCGACGGCCTGGAAGGTGCGGTGCGCGGGCGGCTCGACCATCGGCTCGGCGGCGGTGTAGCCGGGCAGGTAGGGGCCGTCGTAGCCGGTGCGCTCGACGAGGGTGTGGCGGGTCTCGCCGTAGGTGGCGATGGCGGCGAGGACGACGGTGCCGTGCTCGTCCTTGACCTCGTACGGCTCGGCGAGCGAGCGGGCGCCGTGCTCGACGGCGTAGGCGTGGGCGGCGCGCGCGTCCGGGACCTCGATGGCGAGGTCGACGACGCCGTCGCCGTGCTCGGCCACGTGCTGGGCGAGGAAGCCGCCCCACTCGGTGGCGGGCTTGATCACCGAGGTGAGGACGAAACGGGCGGAGCCGTTCTCCAGGACGTAGCTCGCGGTCTCGCGGCTGCCGTTCTCCGGTCCGGAGTAGGCGACCAGCTTCATGCCGAAGGCGGTGGAGTAGTAGTGCGCCGCCTGCTTGGCGTTGCCCACGGCGAAGACGACCGCGTCCATTCCCTTGACCGGGAAGGGATCGGCCTGCCGGGCGGTGTCGGGAGTGTGGTGTGTGGTCTGCGTCATAGCCGCAGCGTCCCCCGCGTCTGCAAGGTGCGCAATAGTTCGCGCGTTCACTGGGCAACCTGACCAGTGATACGTCGATGGGGGAAGGCGATCTGTACAGGATGACCAGCCGAGGGGGACGGGAATGGCGATCGACCGACTGGACGGACGGATCATCGGACTGCTGGCGCGGGAGCCGCGGATCGGGGTGCTGGAGATGTCCCGGCGGCTGGGGGTGGCGCGGGGCACCGCGCAGGCGCGCCTCGACCGGCTTCAGTCGAATGGAGCCATCCGCGGCTTCGGCCCCGAGGTGGACCCGGCGGCGCTCGGCTACCCGGTGACCGCGTTCGCGACGCTGGAGATCCGACAGGGCCAAGGGGCCGACGTGCGGGCGCACTTGACGACGGTGCCGGAGGTGCTGGAGCTGCACACCACCACCGGCACCGGGGACATGCTGTGCCGGCTGGTGGCCCGCTCGAACGCCGATCTCCAGCGGGTGATCGACCGGGTTGTCGGTTTTGATGGCATCGTCCGGGCCGCCACGGCGATCGTCATGGAGAACCCCGTTCCCTTGCGGATCATCCCGCTGGTGGAGCAGGCGGCCGAGGACAGCGGCAGAGGCGACTGAGACCGGTCCGAGGGGGCCGGCCCGACCCCCGGAGGTGAGCGGACGTGAACTTCTGGGAGTTCCTGGGCAGCCGCCACCAGCAGTTGCTCACCGACGCCTACCAGCACGCGAGCGCGGTCTTCCAGTGCATGGTGGTGGCGACCCTGCTCGGGGTGCTGATCGGCGTCGTCACCTACCGCAGCGAGTGGGCGGGGAACCTGGCGACCCTGACCACGTCGACCATCCTGACCATCCCGTCGCTGGCCATGATCGGCCTGCTCATCCCGATCGTGGGTCTCGGCGTGCCGCCGACGGTGACCGCGCTGATCCTCTACGGGCTGCTGCCGATCGTGCGCAACGCGATCGTCGGGCTGCGCGGGGTGGATCCGGCGCTGGTGGACGCCGCGACGGGCATCGGGATGTCGCGCGTGGCCCGGCTGCTGAAGGTGGAGCTGCCGCTGGCCTGGCCGCCGATCCTGACCGGCATCCGCGTCTCGACGCAGATGCTGATGGGCATCGCCGCGATCGCCGCCTACGCCTCCGGCCCGGGGCTGGGCAACGAGATCTTCCGCGGGATCGCCTCGCTGGGCAGCCGGAACGCGCTCAACCAGGTCCTCGCGGGCACGCTCGGGATCATCGTCCTGGCGCTGCTGTTCGACGCCGCGTACGTCCTGCTGGGACGGCTGACCATCCCCAGGGGGATCCGTGTCTGAGACAGGGGGAGCGGTGTCCGGGACCACTGGGCCGACCGGCGGGAGTGCCGCCACCGGGGCGACCATCGAGCTGGACTGCCTCACCAAGCGCTATCACGGCAACCCGCGGCCGGCCGTCGACAACGTGTCGATGGAGATCAAGGCGGGCGAGACGGTGATCCTCGTCGGCCCCTCGGGCTGCGGGAAGTCCACCACCCTGAAAATGATCAACCGGCTGATCGAGCCCAGCGGGGGACGCATCCGCATCAACGGCGAGGACGTCACCGACATCGACCCGGTGAAGCTGCGCCGCAAGGTCGGCTACGCGATCCAGTCCTCCGGTCTCTTCCCGCACATGACCGTCGCCCAGAACATCGCGCTGGTGCCGAGGATGACCGGCTGGTCGAAGACGCGGATCCGCTCGCGGGTGGAGGAGATGCTCGACCTGGTCGGGCTGGACGCCGGGGAGTTCCACGGCCGCTACCCGCGCCAGCTCTCCGGCGGCCAGCAGCAGCGGGTGGGCGTGGCACGGGCGCTGGCGGCCGATCCGCCGGTGCTGCTGATGGACGAGCCGTTCGGCGCGGTGGACCCGATCACCCGGGACCACCTCCAGGACGAGCTGATCCGGCTCCAGCGCGAGCTGCACAAGACGATCGTCTTCGTCACCCACGACTTCGACGAGGCGATCAAGCTGGGCGACCGGATCGCCGTGCTGCGCGAACGCTCGCACATCGCGCAGTTCGACACCCCGGAGGCGATCCTCACCAACCCGGCGGACGACTTCGTCTCCGGCTTCGTGGGCGCCGGGGCGGCGCTGAAGCGGCTGAACCTGACCCGCGTACGGGACGTGGGGATCACGGACTACCCGACGGTGACCGTGGAGGACCCGCTCCAGCACATCTTCAACGCGCTGCGGGCGGCCGGCACCAACGAGATCCTCCTCCTCGACCGGCGCGGGCGGCCGTACAAGTGGCTCAGACGGGGTGACCTGATGCGGGCCAAGGGTTCGCTGGCGCGGGCCGGAACGCTGGTGCACGACACGGTGACCCGGGACGCGACGCTGCGGGACGCGCTGGAGGCCGTCCTCACCGACAACGCGGGGCGGGTCGCCGTCACCGGGCGGCGCGGCGAGTACGAGGGCGTCGTCGACATGGAGACGCTGATGAACTCCGTACAGGAGCTGCTGGAGGCCGACCGGCTGGACGCGCTGGAGCACCGGCACGACCTGGAGGAGACCCGGGCCGAGCAGACCCATGCCGAGCAGGAGGGCTTCGGAGGGGAGGGGACCAAGGCGTGAGCACCTCCTCGTCCGGCCCTTCCTCGTCCGGCCCCTCTTCGTCCGGCCGCCCTTCGTCCGGCCCCGCCTCGTCCGGTCGCCCTTCGTCCGGCTCCTCGTCGTCCGGCTCCTCGTCGTCCGGCCTCGCCTCGTCCGGCTCGGACGAGGCGGAAAACGAGCCGTCCCCGTCGTCCTCGTCGTCTCCGTCGTCTCCGTCGTCTCCGTCGTCTCCGGCCGGGACCAAGCGGCGGGTCGGCTGGCGGAAGCTGACCTTCCTGCCCGTGGTGCTGATCGCCGTCCTGCTGGCCACCTGGCTGTGGTTCCAGCAGGCCGACCTGGACGCGCTGAGCGAGAACGCCCTGTCGGACGGCCAGGTCACCAAGGCCCTGTGGCAGCACGTCCAGCTGACCGTGATCTCCACCTTCTTCGTGCTGATCATCGCGATCCCGCTGGGCGTCCTGCTCACCCGGCAGGCGTTCCGCAGGGCCACACCGGTGGCGATGGCGTTCGCCAACATGGGCCAGGCGACCCCGGCGATCGGCCTGCTGGCGCTACTGGTGATCTGGCTGGGCATCGGCCGCCGGGCCGCCCTGATCGGCATCATCATCTACGCCGTCCTGCCGGTGCTCTCCAACACCATCGCGGGACTGAAGGCGAACGACCCCACGCTGCTGGAAGCGGCCCGCGGTATCGGCATGTCGCCGATGGGCGTGCTCACGCGCGTGGAGCTGCCGCTGGCCGTCCCGCTGATCCTGGCCGGCGTCCGTACCGCCCTCGTGCTGAACGTCGGTACGGCGACCCTGGCGACCTTCGGCGGGGGCGGCGGCCTGGGCGTGCTGATCACCACGGGCATCACCAGCCAGCGCATGCCGGTGCTGGTGCTCGGCTCGGTCCTCACCGTCGCCCTCGCGCTGCTGGTGGACTGGCTGGCCTCGCTCGCCGAGCTGCTGCTGCGCCCGCGCGGTCTGGAGGCCGGCGCATGAGACGGCGCAGGTGCGTGAGACGGCGTGGACACGTGACGCTGGCCGCCTCGGTCCTGGTGGTGGCGTCCGCCGGCTGCGGTCTGACCAGCGGCTCTCCCATGGTCGACGACGTCGGGCCAGGCATCATCGGGAAGGGCCGGCCGCTGGAGGGCGCCGACCTCACCGTCACCTCCAAAGAGTTCACCGAGCAGCTGATCCTCGGCGCGATCATGGGCATCGCCTTCGAGGCGGCCGGCGCGGAGGTGCTCGACCGCACCGGCATCCAGGGCTCCGTCGGCACCCGCGCGGCGGTCGAGAACGGCGACGCCGACGCCACGTACGAGTACACGGGCACCGCCTGGATCACGTACCTGGGCCACACCAGGCCGATTCCCGACCCTCGGCAGCAGTGGGAGGCGGTGCGCGACGCCGACGTGCGCAACGACATCACGTGGTTGCCGCCGGCGCCCATGAACAACACCTACGCGCTGGCGATGAACCAGGCCAACCACGAGAAGTACGGCACGAACACGCTGTCGGAGGTCGCCGAGCTGTCGAAGTCGGACCCCGGCGCGGTGACGCTGTGCGTGGAGGGCGAGTTCGCCAACCGCGCGGACGGGCTGCCGGGGCTGGAGAAGGCGTACGGGATGGACATCCCGGCCGGGAACATCACCCAGATGGACGCCGGCATCATCTACACCCAGACCGCGAAGGGCGCCTGCACCTACGGCGAGGTGTACACCACCGACGGGCGGATCAAGTCCATGAACCTGGTGGTGATGGAGGACGACAAGAAGTTCTTCCCGAACTACAACGCGGCGCCCATGGTCAGGACCGCCACCCTGGACGAGTGGCCGGCGATCGCCTCCGTCCTCGCGCCGGTCACCAAGGCGCTGACCAACGACGTCGCGCGGACCCTGAACGCGAAGGTCGACGTGGACGGCGAGGACGCGCACCAGGTGGCGCTGGACTGGATGGTGGAGAAGGGTTTCGTGAAGGAGGGCTGAGCGGCGCGGGCGTGCTCAGCAGGCGGGGACGTCTCCCTTGCCGGACTCCAACGCCCCGAGCGAGTCGATCGCGCCCTTGAGGGTGGTGACCGGGATCAGCCGGAGCCCCTCGGGCAGCTCGGCCTGCGCGTCGGAGCACTCCGCCTTCGGCACCAGGAAGACGGTGGCCCCGTCCCGCCGCGCGGCCTGCGTCTTCAGCGGCACCCCGCCCACGGCGCCGACCTTGCCGCCGGTGGTGATGGTCCCGGTCCCGGCGACGACCCTGCCTCCGGTGAGATCACCGGCGCCGAGCTTGTCGACGATGCCGAGGGAGAACAGCAGCCCGGCACTGGGCCCGCCGACGTCCTCGAGGCGCAGATCGACGTCGACGTCCGCCGCGTCGAGCTTCAGGTAGTGCAGGGCGGCCGTGGTCGCCGCGTCCTGGGACTCCCGCATCTGCTCCTCGTTGTACTCCTCGATCTCCTCGAGGTCGTCGCCGCTCGGGTAGACGGCGTCGCGGGGCATGACCGCGTGCCCGGTACTGAACCAGCTGTCGAGCACGTCACCGAGGTGGACGTCCGCTTCCGGCCCGGTCGCCTCGATCGTCGTCATCCGCAGCTGCCCGCTCGTCTCGTGCGTCGGCGCGCCCTTGATCGTGATCACGGGGGCGCCCTGGTTCTTCCCCAGCACATCGGCCGTCAGGCCCGGCTGCGCCACGGAGAACGGCAACGGCGCGAACACGGCGGTCGCGAGCAGCGCCACGACGGGAAGGCCGCAGACGGCGAGGAACTGGGGACGCGTGAGACGAGAGAGCACGGAGTCAATCTAACGCGCTGCGGCTGCCGCGGCTGCGGGCGGCCGTGCCACGCCCGGCCCCGGCGGCGGGGTGTCGTCCTCCGGAGCCGCCCCGGTCCGGACGAGACCTCCTAGCGCAGCGCCTCCGCCACTTCCCGGGCCGCTTCCATCACGCGTGCCCCCACCCGCTCCGGCACCACCTCGGACAGCATGACCACGCCGACGCTGCCCTCCACCCCCGTCACCCCGAGCAGGGGCGCGGCCGCGCCGCAGGCGCCGGCCTCCAGCTCCCCGTGGGTCAAGGTGTAGCCGGGCTCGCCCTCCGCCTCACCGGTGGGCTGCGGCTGCGGCTGCTGTCGGGCGGAGAGGATCGCCTTGCCCGCGGCGCCCCGCTCCAGCGGGTGCCGGAACCCCGCCCGGTAGGCCACGTGGTAGTCCGTCCAGGTCGGTTCGACGACGGCCACGGCCAGCGCCTCGGCCCCGTCCACCAACGTCAGATGGGCGGTCGCCCCGATGTCCTCGGCCAGCGCGCGCAGCGCCGGCATCGCCGCCTCGCGCACCAGCGGGTGCACCTGGCGGCCGAGTCCCAGCACCCCGAGCCCGACCCGGGCACGGCCGCCCAGGTCACGGCGTACGAGTGCGTGCTGCTCCAGCGTGGCGAGCAACCGGTACACGACGGTCCGGTTCACGCCCAGTTTGTGGGACAGCTCGGTGACGGTCAGCCCGTGGTCCGTGTCGGCCAGCAGTTTGAGGACGCGCAGTCCCCGGTCGAGCGTCTGAGAGGTCTCCGCGGTCACGACGCCCACTCCTTAGTGGTGAGGTCGGCGGCCCTTCGCGATACGTGCGTCAAAGAGTCCCGTCCAAGACGCGCTCAGAGGCCGCCGATCGGCTGACGGGCCGGTGTGCCCGGGCCCAGTCGCTTCACGGCTGCGCTCCGCGGCGGCGCTGCCACGGGGCGTGTGCGTAGCGGGACAGTAGCGACCTGGTTCGCTCAGCGGAAGGCTCCGTCCAGAATCCGGGCGGCGGCCGGTGTGGACTACCTGTGTTTGTCCCGATACGTACAGCGCACGCGCCTGCCGCTCGCGCCCCGTCCGTCACTTCATGCGGGTGGCCCACTCCTGCATCTTGGCGACGCGCTGGCGCAGTTGCCCGGCGGTGGCCTCGGCGCTGGGCGGGCCGCCGCACACCCGGCGGAGTTCGGTGTGGATCACGCCGTGCGGCTTGCCGCTCTGGTGGACGTAGGCGGAGACCATGGTGTTGAGCTGCTTGCGCAGCTCCATCAGCTCCTTGTGGGAGACGACCGGGCGCCGCTCGGCGGGCAGTTCGACCAGGTCGGCCTCGTCGTCGGGCTTCTTGCGGCTGTGCGCGATCTGCCGGGCCTGCCGCTTCTGGAGCAGGAGTTGCACCTGATCGGGCTCCAACAGGCCCGGGATGCCGAGGTAGTCCTGCTCCTCCTCGCTGCCCGGGTGGGCCTGCATGCCGAACTCGGCGCCGTTGTACATGACCCGGTCGAAGGTGGCCTCGGACTCCAGCGCCTCGAAGGAGAACTGCTCCTGTTCGCCGGTGTCCTCGTCCTGCTCCCGGTTCGCCTCGTCCATCTCCTTCTCGGACTCGGCGTAGGGGTCCTCCTCGCCCTCCTTCTTGGGCTTGTCGAGGACGTGGTCGCGCTCGCGCTCCATCTCGTTGGCGAACGTGAGCAGGTCGGGCACGGTCGGCAGGAAGACGGAGGCGGTCTCGCCGCGCCGCCTGGAGCGTACGAAACGGCCGACGGCCTGGGCGAAGAAGAGGGGAGTGGAGATGGTGGTGGCGTAGACGCCGACCGCGAGGCGGGGCACGTCCACGCCCTCGGACACCATGCGGACGGCGACCATCCACCGGTCGGTGCTCTGACTGAACGTGTCGATGTTCTTGGACGCGCCGGTGTCGTCCGAGAGCACGACGGTGGCCTTGCTGCCCGTGATCTCGCGGATCAGCTTGGCGTAGGCGCGGGCGGAGTCCTGGTCGGCGGCGATGACGAGGGCGCCGGCGTCCGGGATGGCCTTCCTGACCTCGGTGAGCCGCTGGTCGGCGGCGCGCAGCACGGCGGGCATCCACTCGCCGCGCGGGTCGAGGGCGGTGCGCCAGGCCTGACTGACGGCGTCCTTGGTCATGGGCTCGCCGAGCCGGGCGGCGATCTCGTCGCCGGCCTTGGTGCGCCAGCGCATGTTGCCGCTGTAGCTCATGAAGATGACCGGGCGCACGACGTTGTCGGCGAGCGCGGAGCCGTATCCGTAGGTGTAGTCGGCGGCGGAGCGCCGGATGCCGTCGTTGCCCTCCTCGTACGCGACGAAGGGGATCGGGTTGGTGTCCGACCGGAACGGCGTGCCGGTCAGCGCCAGGCGCCGGGTGGCCGGCTCGAACGCCTCCAGGCAGGCCTCGCCCCAGGACTTCGAGTCACCGGCGTGGTGGATCTCGTCGAGGATGACGAGTGTCTTGCGCTGCTCGACGCGGTTGCGGTGCAGCATGGGGCGGACGCCGACGCCCGCGTAGGTGACGGCGATGCCGTGGTACTCGCGGCTGAGCGGCCCCGCGCTGTACTCGGGGTCGAGCTTGATCCCTATCCGGGCCGCGGCCTCCGCCCACTGCTTCTTCAGGTGCTCGGTGGGCGCCACGACGGTCACCTGCTGCACGACGTGGTGGTGCAGCAGCCAGGATGCGAGCGTCAGGGCGAAGGTGGTCTTGCCGGCACCCGGCGTGGCGACCGCCAGGAAGTCCCGGGGCTGCTCCTGGAGGTACTTCTCCATCGCCCCCTCCTGCCAGGCCCGCAGCTTGCTGGCGGTGCCCCACGGGGCACGGCCGGGGAAGGCCGGGGACAGGTGGTGCGAGGTGCTGGGGCTGGCGGTGGTAGTCACGGTCTCCGAAGGGGGGGTAGAACGGCTCGGCCACGTATGACAACCGGGCCACCCTACCGGCGCCCCGCCGTGATCGACGCGCCCACCGGGGCGGGTCACCCCCGGGAAGTCGGATCGTAGCCATGTCGTTCTGTGAGCCAAGGAGTTGCTTACGTGAAT
>NZ_BAABCQ010000060.1:0-39634 GCF_039539045.1 Streptomyces marokkonensis | reverse complement strand
AACTCCTTCATGGTTTCTGCGACTGACCCCGGTGGAGCACCGGGCGGTGTACTGAGCCCACTCCACGTGAACAGCACTTGAACGAGCCGCGCCCGCCGCACACGGATTGGCTCAATCTGTACGCCCCACAAGTAGACGAAGAAGAGAGCCGGTCATGGACTTCCTTCGCCCCGCCAGCTGGGAGGAGGCGCTCGCCGCGAAGGCCGAGCACCCCACCGCTGTGCCGATTGCGGGTGGCACCGACGTGATGGTCGAGATCAACTTCGACCACCGCCGGCCCGAATACCTCATGGATCTGAATCGCATCGGTGACCTGACCGAGTGGGAGGTCGCGGAGGACTCCGTACGGCTCGGCGCCTCCGTGCCCTACACAAGGATCATGGAGAACCTGCGCACCGAGCTGCCGGGTCTCGCCCTCGCCTCGCACACGGTCGCCTCCCCGCAGATCCGTAACCGCGGCGGCGTGGGCGGGAACCTCGGCACCGCCTCCCCGGCCGGCGACGCCCACCCGGCGCTGCTGGCCGCGGGTGCGCGGGTAGAGGCCGAGTCGGTGCGCGGCAGGCGCCTGATCCCGATCGACGACTTCTACACGGGCGTGAAGCGCAACGCGCTGGAGCCCGACGAGCTGATCCGTGCCGTGCACGTCAGGAAGGCCGACGGCCCGCAGCAGTTCTCCAAGGTCGGCACCCGCAACGCCATGGTCATCGCCGTGTGCGCCTTCGGCCTCGCCCTGCACCCCGAGACCCGCACGGTCCGCACCGGCATCGGTTCGGCCGCGCCCACCCCGGTCCGTGCCAAGGCGGCCGAGGAGTTCCTGAACGCGGCGCTCGAAGAGGGCGGCTTCTGGGACAACGGGAAGATCGTCACCCCGTCGGTCGCCAAGCAGTTCGCCGACCTGTGCTCGGCCGCCTGCAACCCGATCGACGACGTCCGGGGCACCGCGAGCTACCGCCGCCACGCGGTCGGCGTCATGGCCCGCCGGACACTCACCTGGACCTGGGAGTCGTACCGCGGCGCCCGCCACACCACGGAGGGAGCGGCGTAATGCGCGTCAACTTCACTGTCAACGGACGTCCGCAGGAAGCCGACGACGTGTGGGAGGGCGAGTCCCTGCTGTACGTGCTGCGCGAGCGGATGGGACTTCCCGGCTCCAAGAACGCCTGTGAGCAGGGCGAGTGCGGCTCCTGCACGGTCCGCCTGGACGGCGTTCCGGTGTGCTCCTGTCTCGTCGCGGCCGGTCAGGCGCAGGGCCGCGAGGTGGTCACCGTCGAGGGCCTGGCCGACTTCGCCAGGGAGCGCGCCGAGGCCTGCGCCACCGGCGCCTGCTCCAACGCGAGCAGCGGAAGCGGCGGCGACAGCGCGAGCGGCGGCACGGGCAAGGGCGCCACCCTCGACGAGGCCAAGCGCCGGCAGGTCGGGGGCACCGACTCCCAGACCGGCGAGGGCGCCGAACTGGCCCCCGTACAGCAGGCGTTCATCGACGCCGGCGCCGTCCAGTGCGGCTTTTGCACACCCGGTCTGCTGGTCGCCGCCGACGAGATGCTGGAGCGCAACCCGAACCCGACCGACGCGGACATCCGCGAGGCGCTGTCGGGGAACCTGTGCCGCTGCACGGGCTACGAGAAGATCATGGACGCGGTCCGCCTGGCCGCGGCCCGTCAGTCCGAGGGGGTCTGAGCATGGCTGCCACCGGCGCACCCACCAAAATCACCCAGGGTTCCCAGACCAGGGGCGGCATCGGCGAGTCCACGCTCCGCCCGGACGGCACCCTCAAGGTCACCGGCGAGTTCGCCTACTCGTCCGACATGTGGCACGAGGACATGCTCTGGGGCCAGATCCTGCGCTCCACCGTCGCGCACGCCGAGATCGTCTCCATCGACACCGGCGAGGCCCTCGCCATGGCCGGCGTCCACGCCGTCATGACCTACGACGACCTGCCCACCGAGGTCCGCAACTACGGCCTGGAGATCCAGGACACCCCGGTCCTCGCGCACGGCAAGGTACGCCATCACGGCGAGCCGGTCGCGATCGTCGCCGCCGACCACCCGGAGACCGCGCGCCGCGCCGCCGCCAAGATCAAGGTCGAGTACCGCGAACTGCCCGTCATCACCGACGAGGCCTCCGCGACCGCCCCCGACGCGATCCTCGTCCACGAGAACCGCGACGACCACCACGTCGGCCACGTCCCGCACCCCAACATCGTGCACCGCCAGCCGATCATCCGCGGCGACGCCGACGGGGCCGCTGCCCGCGCCGACGTGATCGTCGAGGGCGAGTACTACTTCGGCATGCAGGACCAGGCCTTCCTCGGCCCCGAGTCCGGCCTCGCGGTGCCGTCCGAGGACGGCGGCGTCGACCTCTACATCGCCACCCAGTGGCTGCACTCCGACCTGAAGCAGATCGCCCCGGTCCTCGGCCTGCCCGAGGACAAGGTGCGCATGACGCTGTCCGGCGTCGGCGGTGCGTTCGGCGGGCGCGAGGACCTGTCGATGCAGATCCACGCCTGCCTGCTGGCGATGCGCACCGGCAAACCGGTCAAGATCGTCTTCAACCGCTTCGAGTCCTTCTTCGGCCACGTCCACCGCCACCCGGCCCGGCTCTTCTACGAGCACGGCGCCACCAGCGACGGCAGGCTCACCCACCTGAAGTGCCGCATCGTCCTGGACGGCGGCGCCTACGCCTCCGCCTCCCCGGCGGTCGTCGGCAACGCCGCCTCCCTGGCCGTCGGCCCGTACGTGGTCGACGACGTGGACATCGAGGCCGTCGCCCTCTACTCCAACAACCCGCCCTGCGGCGCCATGCGCGGCTTCGGCGCGGTCCAGGCGTGCTTCGCCTACGAGGCGCAGATGGACAAGGTGGCCAAGGAACTCGGAATGGACCCGGTGGAGTTCCGCCGGATCAACGCCATGGAGCAGGGCACCGTCATGCCCACCGGCCAGCCGGTCGACTCCCCGGCGCCGGTCGCCGAACTCCTGCGCCGCGTCAAGGCGATGCCGATGCCTCCCGAGCGCCAGTGGGAGTCCAGCGAGGGCGCCGACGTACGGCAGCTGCCCGGCGGCCTGTCCAACACCACACACGGCGAGGGTGTCGTCCGCGGCGTCGGCTACGCGGTCGGCATCAAGAACGTCGGCTTCTCCGAGGGCTTCGACGACTACTCCACGGCCAGGGTCCGCATGGAGGTCGTCGGCGGCGAACCGGTGGCCACCGTGCACACCGCCATGGCGGAGGTCGGCCAGGGCGGCGTCACCGTTCACGCGCAGATCGCCCGCACCGAGCTGGGTGTCACGCAGGTGACCATCCACCCGGCGGACACCCGGGTCGGCTCGGCCGGCTCCACCTCCGCCTCCCGGCAGACGTACGTCACCGGCGGCGCCGTGAAGAACGCCTGCGAGCTCGTGCGCGAGAAGGTCCTGGAGATCGGGCGCCGCAAGTTCGGCTCCTACCACCCGGCCTGGGCCACCGCCGAACTCCTCCTGGAGGGCGGCAAGGTCGTCACCGACGGCGGCGAGGTCCTCGGCGACCTGGTCGACGTACTGGAGGGGGAGGCCGTCGAGGTCGAGGAGGAGTGGCGGCACCGGCCGACCGAGGCCTTCGACCTGCGCACCGGCCAGGGCAACGGCCACGTCCAGTACTCCTTCGCCGCGCACCGCGCCGTCGTCGAGGTCGACACCGAGCTGGGCCTGGTCAAGGTCATCGAGCTGGCCTGCGCCCAGGACGTCGGCAAGGCCCTCAACCCGCTCTCCGTCATCGGCCAGATCCAGGGCGGCACCATCCAGGGCATGGGCGTCGCGGTGATGGAGGAGATCGTCGTCGACCCCAAGACCGCGAAGGTCAAGAACCCGTCCTTCACGGACTACCTGCTCCCCACCATCCTCGACACGCCGACCATCCCGGTCGACGTGCTCGAACTCGCCGACGACCACGCCCCGTACGGGCTGCGCGGCATCGGCGAGGCCCCCACCCTGTCGTCGACCCCGGCGGTCCTCGCGGCCGTTCGGAACGCGACCGGGCTGGCGCTCGACCGCACGCCGGTACGACCGGAACACCTCACCGGCACGGCGTGACAAGGACTTCGGGCGGCGCACGGAACATCACACACTCCGCGCCGCCCGGAGCACACCCCAAGTACCGCTCCGCTCGCGGCGCTTGAAGCTCGACCACACAGGAACCACCGCACCACCCCGCACGCACACCACCGCACATAGGCACCACCGCACATACGCGCACCACCACACACGCGTTCGTCTCGGGCCGTCCCCCGGGTCGTACCCATCCCAAATCCCGCGACCGCTCCCGCGGTCGACCCGGGTGCACCTATGAACCTTGGGAGACGGCCCCATGACCCAGCAGTCAGTGGAGCCCGAGACCACCGCCGAGGACGCGGGCGCGGGTTCCCGCGTCCCCGCCGGCCGGTCTTGGCTCGACCGGTACTTCCACATCACCCACCGAGGATCCAACGTCGCGCGTGAGGTGCGCGGCGGCACCACCACCTTCATGGCGATGGCGTACATCGTCCTGCTCAACCCCGTGATCCTGTCCGGCAAGGACGCCGCGGGGGACACCCTGGGCCAGAAGGCCCTGATCACCGCGACGGCGCTCGCCGCGGCGGTCACCACGCTCCTGATGGGCTTCGTCGGCAAGGTGCCGCTCGCCCTGGCCGCCGGACTCTCGGTGTCCGGCGTGATCGCCGGCCAGGTCGTCCCGCAGATGACCTGGCCGCAGGCCATGGGCATGTGTGTGATGTACGGCGTGGTGATCATGCTGCTCGTGGTCACCGGTCTCCGCGAGATGATCATGAACGCGATCCCGCTCGCCCTCAAGCACGGCATCACCATGGGCATCGGCCTGTTCATCGCCATCATCGGCCTGGTCAAGGGTGGTTTCGTCCACGCCGGCAAGGCGACCCCGCTCACCCTCGGCCCGGCCGGCGAACTCGCGGGCTGGCCCGTTCTGCTCTTCGCGGGCACCCTGCTGTTGATCTTCATGCTCCAGGCGCGCAACATGCCCGGCGCGATCCTGATCGGCATCGTCACCGGCACGATCGTCGCCTCCGTGCTGAACGCCACCGGCGTCATCGACCCCAAGCAGTGGGCCAACGGCGCCCCCGAACTGCACGGCAGCGCCGTCTCCATGCCGGACTTCTCGCTCTTCGGCGACCTGGAGTTCGGCGGCTGGGGCGAGGTCGGCGCGATGACGGTCGGCATGATCGTCTTCACGCTGGTGCTGGCCGGGTTCTTCGACGCGATGGCCACGATCATCGGCGTCGGCACCGAGGCGAAGCTCGCCGACGACAAGGGCCGGATGCCGGGCCTGTCGAAGGCGCTGTTCGTCGACGGCGCCGGCGGCGCGATCGGCGGTGTGGCGGGAGGCTCCGGCCAGACCGTCTTCGTCGAGTCCGCGACCGGCGTCGGGGAAGGCGCCCGCACCGGACTCGCCTCGGTGGTCACCGGCCTGTTCTTCGCGGCCTGCCTCTTCTTCACGCCGATCACCGCGATCGTGCCGCAGGAGGTCGCCTCCGCCGCGCTGGTCGTCATCGGCGCCATGATGATGATGAACGCCCGGCACGTCGACTGGGCCGACCGGGCCACCGCGATCCCGGTCTTCCTGACCGTCGTCCTGATGCCGTTCACGTACTCGATCACGGCGGGTGTCGCCGCCGGCGTCATCTCCTACGTCGCCATCAAGGCCGCCCAGGGCAAGGCCAGGGAGATCGGCGCGTTCATGTGGGTCCTGACGGTGATCTTCATCGTCTACTTCGCCCTCAACCCGATCGAGAGCTGGCTGGGCGTGCACTAGCCACGGCCTCGGGAACCCTTTCCGTATCACCGCTCTGTGAGGAGACCGACAGATGCTGGACATCGCCGAAGAGCTGAACCGGTGGGTCGAGCAGGGACGCGACTTCGCCGTGGCCACCGTGGTGGCCGTCAGCGGCAGCGCACCCCGCCGGCCCGGCGCCGCCCTCGCGGTGGACGCCGGGGGCACGGCGATCGGCTCGGTCTCCGGCGGCTGTGTGGAAGGGGCCGTGTACGAGCTGTGCCGGCAGGCGCTGGACGACGGCGAAACCGTCCTCGAGCGCTTCGGCTACAGCGACGAGGACGCCTTCGCCGTGGGCCTGACCTGCGGCGGGGTCATCGACATCCTCGTCACGCCGGTACGGGCGGACGATCCCGCACGTCCGGCACTGGCCGCCGCGCTCACCGCCGCCGCGCGAGGTGAGGCGGCGGCGGTGGCCCGGATCGTGCGCGGCCCCGCGGAACTGACGGGCCGCGCGCTCGTCGTCCACCCGGACGGCACGTCCGAGGGCGGCTTCGGCGCCCACCCGGAACTGGACCGCACAGTGGCCGCCGAGGCGGGCGCCTTCCTGGACGCCGGACGCACCGGCACCCTGGAGATAGGAGAGCAGGGCTCACGTTGCGGAGCACCGCTCACACTTCTGGTCGAGTCCTCGGTCCCGGCACCCCGCATGATCGTCTTCGGCGCGATCGACTTCGCCTCGGCCCTGGTCCGCGCCGGCAAGTTCCTCGGCTACCACGTGACGGTCTGCGACGCGCGCCCCGTCTTCGCCACGAAGGTCCGCTTCCCCGACGCGGACGACATCGTCGTCGAGTGGCCCCACGCGTACCTCGCACGCACCGAGGTGGACGCGCGCACGGTGCTGTGCGTCCTGACCCACGACGCCAAGTTCGACGTACCGCTCCTCGAGCTCGCCCTGCGCCTGCCGGTGGCCTACGTCGGCGCGATGGGCTCCCGCCGCACCCACCTCGACCGCAACACCCGCCTGCGCCAGGTCGGCGTGAGCGACCTGGAGCTGGCCCGCCTCAGGTCCCCCATCGGCCTCGACCTCGGCGCCCGCACCCCCGAGGAGACGGCCCTGTCCATCGCCGCCGAGATCGTCGCGACCCGCCGCGGCGGCACGGGCGCCTCCCTGACCGGCGCCCACACCCCGATCCACCACGACGGGCCGTCGGCACCGGCGGGGCGCATCGGGTCGGTGGCCTGATCAGCGCCGACTCCTGCTTGACCGCAAGGGACCGCGGCTTCCCAAGCTCAGAGCGCGAGTTCGATTCTCGTCACCCGCTCTTTGGTGCAGTCCCTGGTCAGCGACCGGGGGCTTTCGTCTCACCCCCAGCGGCACCAGCCCGGGTCCCCTCCGCGGACAGTCAGAGCGTGACCACCCTGCCGACCCTCATGCCCCATCCGTGCTCAGCCGAGCGGACAACAGCGGTCGGATGCGGGTTCCAGAGCCCATAGCCACACACCCTGCCCAATGGGAAAGCGCAGTTCAGAACCACTTCAACGGCCCAAGAGCCGCTGATTCCCAAGCTGGGAGAGTGCTTCCGTTTCTCGTCACCCAGCCCACGGAGAAGATTCAGGTCACTCGCTGGCCTTCGTGCTGTCCCTGCCCATCACTCGCCGTGGGTGGGCGCCCATGGCCCAGTTGAGCCAGCCTCTCAAGCCGGCCAGGCATCAGCGACCACGAAGGAAACAACCGTGCCGCCGAGGTGGGTACGACTTCGAGGTTCCCGACTCGGCGAAACCGGGGGACGAGCGCAAGTGATCTCAGCACAGGCATGGGCCGATGCTCAACGGCTGTGGGAATTCCAGCTAATGGGTCATGAACCGCGCCCTTGTTCCGTAGGGATCGGGCTGGGCAGTCATGATCTCGGCGTCGCGGAGACGACCGCCGATCTGTACCACCGGGGCATGATGCCGCTGGTCGTCTTCACCGGGGCGACCAGCCGCACCACTCGCGACCGTATGCCGCGAGGAGAGGCTGAGCACTACCGTGAGCGGGCGGTGGAGCTGGGGGTTCGGGCCACTGCGATCCTCGTTGAGCCGCAGGCGCGGAACACGGGGGAGAACATCACTTTCTCCCGTGCGCTGCTCGAAGAGCAGGGGATCGACACGCCCTCCGTACTCATCGTCAGCAAGCCGTACGAGGAACGTCGCGCCTACGCCACGGCCCGGAAGCTGTGGCCGGGGACGGAATTCGTCAGCGCGTCGGCCTCCATGACGCTTCCCGCATACGTCGACTCGATCCAGGACGCACGGCTGGTCGTCGACATGCTCGTCGGCTCCCTGCAGCGCTTGCTGATCTATCCGGCGCAAGGCTTCATGATCACGCAAGACGTGCCGGACGGAGTCATCCGCGCGTACGAACGGCTTGTGTCCGAGACGTCTGGTTGTGGCGGACCTGGACCCTGGCGCCAGGCTTGCCGTCGTCACCATCCCGCTACACGTGGGGCCGGCGGACCCAGGCGGGCCTCGCCCCGCGTACACGGTGGCCCGACCAGCGGGATGCGCGCTGACCAGCGAAGGTCCGTACCCCTACCTGGTCAGCGACACCTTCGCCACCACCGGTCGGTGGTCCGAGGCCACGGCCTCCTCGGGGACGGACGCGTCGTGCACCCGCACGCCCTCGCCCACGGCCACGTAGTCGATCCGCTTGACGGGTGCCGCCGCCGGATAGGTGCCGCCGGTCCCTGCCCCGGCGTCGCGCAGCCCCGCCCACAGCGGCCGCAGTTCGGGCGCGGCCGGCTCGGCGTTGAGGTCGCCGAGCAGTACCTGCCGCGCCCCCGGCAGGTCAGCCCGCTCCCGCGCCATGATCCGCCGCGTGTCGGCGACCTGTGCCACCCGCACCGCCGGGTCGGACCGGTAGTCGAGGTGCGTCACGAAGACCTGCACCGGCACCCCGCGCACCTTGAGCGTCACCTCGCCGAAACCGGGCGCGGGTGCCGGCACCGGGTTCTGGTCCTGCGTGGACAGGCGTGTGATCTCGTGGTTCGTCTCGGAGCGGATCGGGAAGCGGGACAGTACCGCCACGCCGTACTCGCGCCGCGGGCTCCCGGCCTCCACGGGGTCGAGGCTGTAGACGGGGGCGAACGACACCCGCATGCCGAGCCGTCGGGCCAACTCCCCGGCGACGTCGAGGTCCTGACTGCGCGCGCCCCAGTGCACGTCGACCTCCTGGAGGCCGATCACGTCCGCGTCGAGGGCGCGCAGCGCGGCGGCCTGCCGGTCGAGGTCGAAGACGCCGTCCGATCCGGTGCCGGCGTGGATGTTGTACGTGGCGACGCGCAGGGGGACCGCGTGCCCTCGCGTGGCGGACGCGGAGGTCGAGGCGGAGGCGGACGGGGCCGCCAGCGCCAGGCTCAACAAGGCGGCGGCCACGGACAGTTGATTGAAGGTGCGCGCTCTGACAGACATGTCGGCACGGTACGCGGGAAACGTCCGCCGCGAGGCGTGCGACGCGAGACCGTCCGTCTCCCGTCCCCCGTGCGCAACCGGGGATTCACGGACGCCGCAGGAGCTGGTTGACCGCGCGGCCGAAGACGTACCGCCCCGCACGGCCCAGCGCGCCGTCGAAGAGGGACGGGAGGAGACGGACCCTCAGTTCCTCGCGCCACACGACGCGGGTACGGCCGCCGGGGCCGGGGTGGACCTCCACCTCGGCCCAGCCCCCGACCAGCCGGCCGCGTTTCTCCAGTCGGCACAGGCCGGGGGCCTCGTCGTGCGGTGGCTGCCAGACGGTCACCTCCATCGTGTCGTCGAAGGCGAACGGGCCGGCGCCCGTGCGGGCCACGATCAGCGTGCCCCGGCGCGTTGGCCCGGGGGTGGTGACGGCGACCCGGGTCAGCGGCACGGCGTCACCGTGCCGCTTCCACGTGGTGAGCCTGCGCCAGGCCTCGTCCAGGGGGAGCGGGGCGGTGCGTTCGAGCGAGAAGGTGGCCACGGAGCGATCGTAGGGAACCGGCCGCGTGACTGGGCGCAGGCCCTGGCGGTAGACCTTTCCCGGCTCGGCCTTGCCGGGGACCCGCCAGTTCCTGAGATGGGCGAAGCCGTGCTCGACCGGCGCTCGGACGGCTGCGAGCGCCTTGTTGGACAGTTTCTGTCCTCAAGTCAGGCGGCGGCGAAGGCGGTCTGGGTGGTGATACCGCCCGCCACGAGGATGGCGCCGGCCGCCACTGCGACGACCGTGTTTCTCGATCTGAACTTCACGTTGCCCTCCGTCATACAGCTCGGCGTGAGCCGAACTATCTGTAGAGTCACCGACTGCACGTGCAGTCGAATTCGCCCTGATCGCTGCTGCGGTGAGAAGTGCGAGAATTCCTACGAGCCCGACCGACGGAACGATGATGACAGTCGAGTTCGCGGTATCGCTCAGTCTGAATGCCAGGCCGAGTGCCAATGAAATGGCACCTGTGCCATAGGCGGTCAGGAAGGTCACCGTCAGCACCGGGGCCGCAGAGGCGTGCCCTGCTTGCCATGCGTGGTCGGAAGACATCGTCGCCTTGGTCCGAATGCCAATCGCAGAGTTGCGTTGGATGCTGCCGCTCGCGACTTGGCTCTTCATGTAATGAATCACCGCGCCCAGCGTCATCAATCCCACGCCGAAAGTGAATCCCGCGACCGGATCCATTACTTGTCCTCCAAGAACGTAGATATCGGCGACCCGCATATGCCCGAACCCTCAAGCGGGGTAGTGCAGCATTGCGATCGTAATGTGATCGTTTCGGGGGGTTGGAGGTCGTTTCGAGACATCCTCGGTAGATGTATGGCGCATTGCAGGTAGTTGACGGCCGCCGCTGGTTGCAGACGGAAGCCCAAAAAGGCTCCCAAAGGGTGTCTCCCTGCATCCTCTCGAATGAAGGTTCGAGGTAGTGGGGGTGTTCGCCGGGTTACTCAGCCGACACGCAAGTGACGCCGAGAGTGAGGAGGACCCCGTGAGCGAGATCCCCGTGAGCGAGATCCCCGTGAGCGAGAGTCCCGTGGGCACCGACCCCGTGAGCGGACGCGGCCGGCGCCGGGCACTGGTGACCGGCGGGGCCGGGTTCGTCGGATCCCACCTGTGCGGCCGCCTGCTCGACGACGGCACGGACGTCGTGTGCCTGGACAACCTGGCCACCGGCTCCCACGGCAACGTGGCCGAACTGGAGCGGCACCGCGGCTTCCGGTTCGTCCGGGCCGACGCCACCGACCCGGTGGCCGTGCGCGGTCTGCCCGGCCGGTTCGACCTGGTGCTGCACTTCGCCTGCCCGGCCTCGCCCGCCGACTACCTCCGGCTGCCACTGGAGACCCTCGACGTCGGCAGCACCGGCACCCGCAACGCCCTGGAGCGGGCCCGTGCCGACGGTGCCCGCTTCCTGCTCGCCTCCACCTCCGAGGTCTACGGCGACCCGCTGGAACACCCGCAGCGGGAGAGCTACTGGGGCAACGTCAACCCCATCGGCCCGCGCAGCGTCTACGACGAGTCCAAGCGCTTCGCCGAGGCCCTGGTCACCGCCCACCGCCAGGTGCACGGCACGGACGCCGCCATCGTCCGCATCTTCAACACGTACGGGCCCCGCATGCGCACCGGCGACGGCCGCGCCGTGCCCACCTTCATCGCGCAGGCACTGGACGGCATGCCCCTCACCGTCGCCGGCGACGGCGGCCAGACGCGCTCCCTGTGCTACGTCGACGACACCGTCGACGGCGTCCTGGCCCTCGCCGCGTCCGGTGAGAGCGGGCCGGTGAACATCGGCGGTGCCGACGAGATCACGATGCTGGAACTGGCCCGCCGCGTCGTCGAGCTCACCGGCTCCGGCTCCCGCATCCGCTTCGTCGAACGCCCCGTCGACGACCCCGGCCGGCGCAAGCCCGACACCACCCTGGCCCGCGAACGGCTCGGCTGGCAGCCGCGCGTCGGCTGGAGCGAGGGTCTGGAGCGGACCATCGGCTGGTTCGCGCACTCCGTCGCGGCCTGACCGCGTAGCGCAGACGCGCCTGATCGCAGACAGACATCCTGACTGCGTAACCACGGCACTCACATACCGTGACATGTCCGTTCATATCCGGAACTGAGTTGTCTCCAAGTGTTTGAGTCAGCCGCACCGCGGCACCCGCGAGCCCTGAGAGACGAGAGATTCCAGTAGTCGCCCGGGACGGAGCACCCCCCATGCGCATCCTCGGTATCAACGCCCTGTTCCACGACCCGGCCGCCGCGCTCGTCGTCGACGGCCGGACCGTTGCGGCCGCCGAGGAAGAGCGCTTCAGCCGCCGCAAGCACGGCAAGCGCCCGGTGCCCTTCTCCGCGTGGGAGTTGCCGGAGCTGTCGGCGCGGTGGTGTCTGGAGCACGCCGGGATACGGCCCGGGGAACTGGACGCCGTCGCGTACTCCTTCGACCCCAAGCTCGCCCGGCCCGCCCGCGACATGGGCCTGGACGACCCGTGGGACCCGCTGCGGCTGGAGTACGCCCGTCGCGCCCCCGAGTTCCTCGCCGACGCGCTGCCCGGGCTCGACACCGACCAGGTCGTCTTCGTGCCGCACCACGTCGCGCACGCCGCCTCCGCCGGACCGGCCTCACCGCACCCCGACAACGACGTACTCGTCCTCGACGGACGCGGCGAGTCCGCCTCCCACCTGGCCGGCCGCTACCGCGACGGCAAGCTCGACACCCTCGCCACGCAGGCCCTCCCGCACTCCCTCGGCCTGGTCTACGAGGAACTGACCGAGCACCTCGGCTTCCTGCGCAGCAGCGACGAGTACAAGGTGATGGCCCTCGCCTCCTACGGCACCCCCCGCCACCTCGACCGTCTGCGCGAGCACATCCACGCCACCGGCGACGGCGGCTTTCGCGCCCACGGCGTCGACTGGGCGGCCCTCGCCCCGGCCCGCGCCAAGGGCGAGGACTGGACGAGGGACCACGCCGACCTCGCCGCGAGCACCCAGGCCGTACTGGAGGAACTCCTCCTGGAACTCGTGCACTGGCTGCACCGCGAGGCCGGCGGAGAAGCGCTGACCATGGCGGGCGGCGTCGCGCTCAACTGCGTCGCCAACTCGAAGATCGCCGCCCGTGGCCCGTACCGGCACGTGTGGGTCCAGCCCGCCGCCGGAGACGCGGGCACCGCCCTCGGCGGCGCCCTGCACGTGGCCGCCGCTCAGGAGGGCACCGCCCCCGAGCCCATGCCCGGCGCCGACCTCGGCCGCGGCTGGAGCGACGACGAGATCCGTGCCTGGCTGGAGACGGCGGCGATCCCGTACGAGGAGCCGGACGACATCGCCGAGACGGTCGCCGAGGAACTGGCCCGGGACGGCGTGGTCGCCTGGTTCCAGGGGCGTAGCGAGTTCGGGCCGCGCGCACTCGGGCACCGCTCCCTGATGGCCCACCCGGGCCGCTCCGAGAACCTGGAGCGGCTCAACCACGTCAAGGGCCGCGAGGAGTTCCGTCCCGTCGCCCCCATGGTGCTGGCCGACCGCGCCGCCGACATCTTCACCGGGCCCCTCCCCAGCCCGTACATGCTCTTCGTGCACGACGTCGCCCCCGCCTGGCGGGACCGGATCCCGGCCGTCGTGCACGTCGACGGCACCGCCCGCATCCAGACCGTCGAGGCACGCCGCGAGCCGCTCGTCGCCCGGATGCTGAACGCCTTCGAACGCCGCACCGGGCTGCCCGTCGTGGTCAACACCAGCCTCAACACCGCGGGACGGCCCATGGTCGACGACCCGCGCGACGCGCTGGAGTGCTTCGGCTCCGCACCTGTGGACCTACTGGCCATCGGACCGTTCGCGGTCCGCCGGGGGGAGGCGTTCGCATGACCGGCGCTCCCCGGACCGGCGGCGCCAGGACCGGTTACGCCGTCGTCGTCCCCACCCTCGTACGGGACACGCTGGCCGACTGTCTGGCCGCGCTGGTCGCCGCGATCGGCCCCGATCCCGACGAGATCGTCCTCGTCGACGACCGGCCCGGCCCCGACGCCGACCCCGGCGCACTGGAGCATCCGCTCAGCGTCCTCGGCGACCTGCGCGAGCGCACGGTGGTGCTGCGCAGCGGCGGCAGGGGGCCCGCCGCCGCCCGCAACACCGGCTTCCGCGCGGTCACCTCACCCTGGACCGCGTTCCTCGACGACGACGTCCAGGTCGGCCCGCACTGGTGCGACCAGCTGGTCCAGGACCTCGCCGAGGCGGCACCCGACACGGGTGCCGTGCAGGGCGTGATCGCCGTGCCGCTGCCGGGCGAGCGCCGCCCCACCGACTGGGAGCGCGGCACCGCCGGCCTCGCCCGGGCCCAGTGGATCACCGCCGACATGGCCTACCGCACCGATGTACTCCAGGAGGTCGACGGCTTCGACGAACGCTTCACCCGTGCCTTCCGCGAGGACGCCGACCTCGCGCTGCGCGTCCTCGACGCCGGCTGGCGCATCCGGCGGGGCCGCCGCACCACCCGCCACCCCGTGCGCGACGCCTCCCGCTGGGCGTCCCTGAAACAGCAGCGCGGCAACGCGGACGACGCCCTGATGCTGCGGCTGCACGGCCCGGACTGGTGGGCCAAGGCGGTGGCCCCCAAGGGCCGGATCCGGCGCCACGCGGCGATCACCGCCGCCGGTGTGGCCGCCCTCGCCCTCGCCGCCGCCGGCCGCCCTCGTGCCGCCGCGGTCGCCGGGCTCGGCTGGGCCGCCGGCACCGCCGAGTTCGCCCGGGCCCGCATCGCCGCGGGACCGCGCACCCGTGACGAGGTCACGACGATGCTGGTCACCAGCGCGCTCATCCCGCCCGCCGCGACGTGGCACCGGCTGAGCGGACTGTGGCGGCACCGCCGCGCACCCGCCTGGCGGGAGGTGGCCGCATGAACCCCGTCAAGGCCGTACTGTTCGACCGCGACGGCACCCTGGTCCACGACGTCCCCTACAACGCGGATCCCGAGCGGGTCCGGCCCGTCGAGGGCGCCCGCGAGGCGGTGGCGCTGCTGCGCGAACACGGTGTCGGCGTCGGCGTCGTCACCAACCAGTCCGGTGTCGCCCGCGGCCTCATCAGCGACACCGACGTCCGCCGCGTCAACCGGCGGATCGACGACCTCGTCGGCCCCTTCGACGTCTGGGCGATCTGCCCGCACGGCCCCGACGACGGCTGCCACTGCCGCAAGCCGCAGCCCGGCCTGGTCCTGTGGGCGGCCGGACGCGTCTGCACCGCCCCCGCCGACTGCGTCGTCATCGGCGACATCGCCGCCGACACCGAGGCCGCCGAGCGCGCGGGCGCCCACGGCATCCTCGTCCCCAACGCGCAGACCCGCCCGGAGGAGACGGCCGGCGCGGCCCATGTCGCGCCGGACCTGCTGACCGCCGTACGGGAGGTACTCGACGGTCCGCCCAGGGGCCGGGCCCTCGCGGACGAACGTGCCATCGAGGCGGCGTTCGGGGCGGCGGCGGCCTCGGCCCCCACCGCTCCCACCCCCACCCCGACTTCCTCCCCCACCCCCACCGCCGGGACCGCCCCGGCCCCCGAGGCGTCACCCGAGACGCTCCGGTCACGTGCCGCCGCGCACACCCGCGGGAGGCCGCGATGAAGGCGCTCGTCACCCGGCTCGACAGCTTCGGCGACGTGCTGCTCGCCGGACCCGCCGTGCGGGCCGTCGCCGCCCGGGCCGACCACGTCACACTGCTGTGCGGCTCGCGCGGCGCCCCCGCCGCCCGCCTGCTGCCCGGCGTCGACGAGGTGCTGGTCTGGGACGCGCCGTGGGGCGGGTTCCAGCCGCCCGACGTCGGGCGGGAGGACATCGACGCGCTGGTGGACCGGATCGACGCCGACACCGCGCTGATCCTCACCTCCTTCCACCAGTCCCCGCTGCCCACCGCCCTGGTCCTGCGCCTCGCCGGCGTCCGGCACATCACCGCGGACAGCGTCGACTACCCCGGCTCCCTCCTCGACCTGCGCCACCGGCGCGCCCCGCACGCCCACGAGGCCGAGGCCGCCCTCGACCTCGCCGAGGCGGCCGGATTCCCCCGCCCCGACGACGGACGGCTGCGGGTCCGCACCCCGCCCCGCGCCGACACGCTGACCGGCCCCGGCCCCTACGTCGTGCTCCACCCCGGCGCCAGCGTCCCCGCCCGCGCCTGGAGCCCCGAACGCGCCGCCGAGGCCGTGCGCGAACTCGCCGCCGCCGGACACCGCGTGCTGGTCACCGGCGGCCCCGACGAGCGCGACCTCACCGCGTGTGTCGCGGGCGAACACGGCACCGACCTCGGCGGCCGCACCGAGGCCCCACAACTGGCCGGCGTCCTCGCGGGCGCCGCCGTCGTCGTCACCGGCAACACCGCGCCCGCCCACCTCGCCGCCGCCGTCGGCACCCCGGTCGTGTCCCTGTTCGCGCCCGTCGTACCGGCCGAGCGCTGGCGGCCGTACGGCGTCCCCTACGTCCTGCTCGGCGACCAGGACGCGCCCTGCGCCGACAGCCGGGCCCGGGACTGTCCCGTCCCCGGCCACCCATGCCTGAACACCGTCACGGCGACCGATGTGGCCGCCGCCGTCGAGAAACTCCTGGGGGAGGCATGAGGATCCTCATCTGGCACGTGCACGGGTCGTGGACCACGGCCTTCGTGCAGGGCCCGCACACCTACCTCGTCCCCGTCACCCCGGACCGCGGACCCGACGGCCTCGGCCGCGCACGCACCTGGGACTGGCCGGACTCCGTCGTCGAAGTGGAGCCGGAGCGGCTGCGGGACGAGCACATCGACCTGGTGATCGTCCAACGCCCGCACGAACTCGCCCTGGTGGACGAGTGGCTCGGCCGCCGCCCCCCGCTGGTGTACCTGGAGCACAACGCCCCCGACGGCTCCTCTCCCGGAGTACCCGACACCCGGCACCCCGCCGCGGACCTCCCCGACGTCACCACCCTCGTCCACGTCACCCACTTCAACCGGCTGATGTGGGACGCGGGTCCGACGGAGACGACGGTCGTCGAGCACGGCATCATCGACCCCGGCCACCGCTGGACCGGGGAACTGGACCGTGCCGCCATCGTCGTCAACGAGCCGATCCGGCGCGGACGTACGACCGGGACCGACCTGCTCCCCGCGTTCTCCCGCGCCGCCCCGCTCGACGTGTTCGGCATGCGCACCGAGGGACTCGCCGAGCACATCGGCGTCGACCCCGACCGCTGCCGCACGCGGGACGTCCCCCAGAGCGACCTGCACGCCGAACTGGCCCGCCGCCGCGTCTACGTCCACCCCGTCCGCTGGACCTCCCTAGGCCTGTCCCTCCTGGAGGCCATGCACCTGGGCATGCCCGTGGTCGCCCTCGCCACCACCGAGGTGACCGAGGCCGTGCCCCCGGGCGCCGGAGTGGTCTCCAACCGCATCGACGTACTGACCGACGCCGTACACGACTTCCTCGCCGACCCGCCGCACGCGCGGACGGTCGGCGACGGAGCCCGTGCGGCGGCCCTGTCCCGTTACGGGCTGTCCCGCTTCCTGGACGACTGGGAGCGGCTGCTGAAGGAGGTGACCCGATGAGGATCGCCATGGTGTCCGAGCACGCGAGCCCCCTCGCCGCGCTCGGCGGCGTCGACGCCGGTGGACAGAACGTCTACGTGGCCCGTCTCACCGAGGAGTTGGCCAGGCGCGGCCACGACGTCACGGTCTACACCCGCCGGGACGCCCCAGGCCTGCCCGACCGGGTGCCGCTGCCCGGCGGCGCGGTCGTCGAGCACGTGCCGGCCGGACCGCCCGCGGCCGTGCCCAAGGACGAACTCTTCCCGCACATGCCCGCTTTCGGCGCCCACCTGGCCCGCGCCTGGGCCCGGGAGACACCCGACGTGGCGCACGCCCACTTCTGGATGTCCGGCATGGCCTCCCAGATCGGCGCCCGGCCGCACGGCGTCCCCCTCGTGCAGACCTTCCACGCCCTGGGCACCGTCAAGCGACGCCACCAGGGCATGCGGGACACCAGCCCGTACGAACGCATCGGCATCGAACGGCAACTCGCCCGCGCCTGTGAACGCGTCCTGGCCACCTGCACGGACGAGGTCGTGGAACTCGGCGACATGGGCGTACCGCCCCGGCAGGTGTCCGTCGTCCCCTGCGGTGTGGACGCCGAGCACTTCCACCCCACCGCCGACACCGGCCGCACCCCCGCCCGCAAGGAGCGGTACCGGCTGCTGGCCTGCGGCAGGCTCGTGCCCCGCAAGGGCTACGACCAGGCCATCCGCGCCCTGGCCCACGTCCCCGGCACCGAACTCCTCATCGCGGGCGGCCCGCCCGCCGGCGGCCTCGACGCCGACCCGGAGGCGCGGCGCCTGACCGCACTCGCCCGCCGCACCGGCGTCGCCGACCGGGTCCGGCTGCTCGGCGCGGTCGACCCCGAGGACATGCCCGCCCTGCTCCGCAGCGCCGACCTGGTGCTGTGCACCCCGGTCTACGAGCCCTTCGGCATCGTGCCGCTGGAGGCGATGGCCTGCGGCGTGCCCGTCCTCGCCACCGATGTCGGCGGCCACCGCGACTCCGTGGCCGACGGGACCACGGGCCGCCTGGTCACCCCGCAGGACCCCGATGCCATCGCGGACGCCGCCCGCGAACTCCTCGCCGACGAACGGCTGCGACGCCAGTACGGCAGGAACGGCCGCGAACGCGTCCTGCGGCACTACACCTGGGCGCGCGTCGCGGACGGCGCGGAGCAGGTCTACCGCCTGACCCTCGCCGACCACGAACTGTCGAAGGAGGTGGCGTGATGACCGTGCACCCGCCCGTCGTCGGGCACTGCGACGAACTCCAGTACGCGCTGGGGACGTTCCGTGCCTCCGCGCACATCACCGAACGCTGGGGCTCGAGGCTCGCCGCCGTCCTCTGTGGCGGCGGCCGGCTGCTGGCCGCGGGCAACGGCGGCAGCGCCGCCCAGGCCCAGCACCTGACCGCCGAACTCGTCGGCCGCTACCGCGACGACCGCCCGCCGTTCTCCGCCATCGCCCTCCACGCCGACACGTCCTCCACCACCGCCATCGCCAACGACTACGGCGTCGACGAGGTGTTCGCCCGCCAGGTCCGCGCCCACGGCCGCGAGGGCGACGTACTGATGCTGCTGTCCACCAGCGGCGCCAGCGCCAACCTGCTCTCCGCGGCCGACGCCGCCCGCGCGGCCGGCGTACGGGTGTGGGCGCTCACCGGCTGCGCCCCCAACCCGCTCATGGCGGGCAGCGACGAGTCCCTGTGCGTGGACGCCCCCTCGACGGCCACCGTCCAGGAGATCCACCTGGTCGCCGTGCACATGGTGTGCGCGGCCTTCGACGCCGCGCTGGAGAAGAGCGTGCGGGGCGCACGGAGCGTGCGGGATGCGCGGGACGCAGGGGGCGCAAGGGGCACGGGCGGCCCACGGGGAAAGGGAACGCGGAGGTGACGGAACGCATGGCTGACAGGGCTCCTCTGGTCGTGGTCGGCGACGCCCTGCTGGACCGCGACCTGACCGGCTCCGCCGACCGGCTGGCGCCCGACGCGCCGGTACCGGTCGTGTCGGAGTGCGCCGAGCGCGTACGTCCCGGGGGCGCCGCGCTCGCCGCGTACCTCGCCGCACGTGACGGCCGGGAGGTCACACTGATCACGGGCGCGGGTGACGACCCGGCGAGCACGGTCCTGCGCGAACTCCTCGACCCCTGGCTGACCCTGATCCCGCTTCCCCTGACCGGCACCCTGCCCGAGAAGACCCGGGTCCTGGCGCAGGACCGCCCCGTCGTCCGTCTCGACCGGGGCGGCGGCCGGGCCCGCGAGGCCACGGACGCGGCCCGCGCGGCGCTGCGCTCCGCCCGGGCCGTCCTGGTCTCCGACTACGGTCGTGGCACGGCGGACGCCCTGCGGGACGTACTGGCCGCCCGTCCACCGCTGGTCTGGGACCCGCACCCGCGCGGGGGCCCGCCGGTCCCCGGCACCCGGCTGGTGACACCCGCCGAGAAGGAGGCGCACGGCTTCGCCCCGCCGGGCGGCCATCCGGGCGGGGGCCTGCGCGCCGCCGCGCTCAACGCCACCGCCCTGGTACGGGACTGGCGGGTGGCCGCGGTGACGGTGACCCTCGGCTCGCGCGGCGCCCTGCTCTCCTACGGCGAACACCCCCTGCTCTTCCCCGCGCCCGCCGCCCACCACGGCGACTCCTGCGGCGCGGGGGACCGGTTCGCTGCCACCGCCGCCGGACTGCTGGCCGACGGCGCGCTGGTGGGGGAGGCCGTCGAGGGCGCGGTGGGCGCCGCGACGGCGTTCGTCGCCGCGGGCGGCGCGGGCGCCCTGCCTCCCGCCGACACCGGCCCGGTGCCGACCGCTCCGTCCGACACCGACGACCCGCAGGCCCTGGCCGCACGCATCCGTACCCAGCACGGCACGGTGGTCGCCGCGGGCGGCTGCTTCGACCTGCTGCACGCCGGTCACGTCGGCCTCCTCCAGGCCGCCCGGCGACTCGGCGACTGCCTGGTCGTCTGCGTCAACTCCGACGCCTCCGTCCGGCGTCGCAAGGGCGACGGCCGCCCCGTCAACCCCCTCGCCGACCGCGTACGCGTCCTGCGCGCCCTGGCCTGCGTCGACGCGGTCGCCGTCTTCGACGAGGACACCCCGGAACGCCTCCTCGGCGACCTGCGCCCCGACGTCTGGGTCAAGGGCGGCGACTACGCGGGCGCGGACCTTCCCGAGGCCGGCCTGCTCCAGGAGTGGGGCGGTCAGGCGGTCCTCCTGCCCTACCTCGACGGCCGCTCCTCCACGGCCCTGATGGCCCGCGCGGCACAGGGGGTGCGATGACCCGCGACAACACGCCGGACACGGGGCGCGGCCGACCTCCGTCGCCGTCCCCGTCCCTGTCGTCCGCCGGCCGCCCGCCGACGAACGCCACCGCCCTCCCGGCCTCCGCCGGCGGTCCGGTGACGGGCGACCCGGTGCGTCCGCCGTCCGCCGGGACGGCGCGTGGCGACCGGCGCGCGCGGTCGGTGGCGGGTGCGGGTCCCGGCGCGGGGGAGGGGATGCCTCCGGCGGCGGTGGACGATGCGGGGGAGGGGATGTCCCCGGCAGAGGACGGCGCGGGGGCGCGGGGCGCGGCGGCCTGGCCGTCGGCCGGCGGTCCGGTGACGGGCGATCCGGTGCATCCGCCGTCCGCCGGGACGGCGCACCCGCCCGACGCCCTTCCGGCGTACGCCGCGTCGGACCCGAGCCCGGAACCGGACAACGGGCCCGACGCCGGGGGTGGTGGGGCGCGTCCGCGGCTGCTCGTCCTGCGCGCCCTCGGGCTCGGCGACCTGCTGGCCGGGGTGCCCGCGCTGCGCGCGCTGCGTCGCGCGTACCCCGGGCACGAGCTGGTGCTGGCCGCCCCCGCCGAGCTGGCACCCCTCGTCGCGGCGACCGACGCCGTCGACCGACTGCTGCCCGCCGCCGGGCCCGGCCGTGCCGTCCCGCGCACCCTCGACTGGACCGGGCCGCCCCCCGACGTCGCCGTCGACCTGCACGGCAACGGACCGCCCAGCCACCGCCTGCTGACGCGCCTCGGCCCGCCGAAGCTGCTGGCCTTCGCGCACCCGGAGACTCCGGAGATCGAGGGGCCGCCCTGGTACGCCGAGGAGCACGAGCGGGACCGCTGGTGCCGTCTGCTGCGGGCGTACGGTATCGACGCCGATCCCACCGACCTGCGGCTGCCGCGCCCGGAAGCACCGTCCCCGGCCCCCGGCGCCGTCGTCCTGCACCCCGGGGCCGGTGCACCCTCCCGCCGCTGGCCCGTGGAACGGTACGCGGCCGTCGCGGAAGCGCTGCGCGCCCGCGGACGCCGGGTCGTCGTCACCGGGGGAGCGGACGAGGCGGACCTGGTGGCCAGGCCGGCCAAGCTCGCGCACCTGCCCGACACGGACGTGTTCTGCGGCGGCCTGTCCCTGGACCGGCTCTCCGCCCTGGTGGCCGGCGCCCGCGCCGTCGTCAGCGGCGACACCGGCATCGCCCACCTCGCCGTCGCCCACGCCACGCCCTCGGTCACCCTCTTCGGCCCGGTCCCGCCCAGCCGCTGGGGCCCGCCCGACCACCCCCGCCACCGCGTCCTGTGGCACCCGGGCCCGGGCGGCGACCACGGCCACCACGGCGACCCGCACGGCCATGAGCCCGACCCCGCGCTGCTGCGGATCACCACCGACGACGTCCTGGACGCACTCGACGCACTCGACGCGTTCGACGCACTCGGCATCCGCGACGCCCCGGACGCCCTGGAAGAGGCACCATGAACCACGCCACGAACCGCGGCCCGTCGACCACCCGCGAACGCTCCCACGCCGACCCCACCCGACCCGCCCCCGTCGGCGTCGTCATCGCCACCCGCAACCGCTCCGCGAGCCTCGCCGTCACCGTGCGGCACCTGCTCGCCCTGCCCGAACGGCCCGAGGTCCTCGTCGTCGACAACGCCTCCAGCGACGACACCCGCGCCATGCTCGCCCGGGACTTCCCCCGGGTCCGCCTGATCGCCCTGCCGTTCAACCGCGGAGCCCTCGCCCGCACCCACGGTGTCCGCGCCCTCGACACCCCGTACGTGGCGTTCAGCGACGACGACTCCTGGTGGGCGCCCGGCTCCCTCAGCGCCGCCGCCCGGCACTTCGACGAGCACCCCCGGCTCGGACTCCTCTCCGCCCGCACCCTCGTCGGCCCCGACGACGCCACGGACCCGCTCAACGACCTGCTCGCCGACTCCCCCCTCGGCGCGGCCACCGACCTGCCCGGCACCCAGGTGCTCGGCTTCCTCGGCTGCGCCGCAGTCGCCCGCCGCACGTCCTACCTCGACGCCGGCGGCTACCACCCCCTGCTCTTCTTCGGCGCCGAGGAGACCCTCCTCGCCTACGACCTGGCAGCCCGCGGCTGGGGCGTCACGCACTGCCCCGACGTGGTCGCCCACCACCACCCGGACCCCGGCCCGCGCACCGACCGCCCGGCCGTCGTACGCCGCAACGAACTCCTCACCGCCTGGCTGCGCCGCCCGATCCCGCACGCGCTGGCCCGCACCCGAGTCCTCGCGGCCGACGCCCGCCGCGACCCGCACGCCCGGCGCGCCCTGCGCGAGACGCTCACCCGCCTGCCCGCCGCCCTGCGCGCCCGCAGGCCGCTGCCCCCGCACGTGGAGCGTGCCGCCCGCCTCCTGGACACGGCGAACGGAGCGACGTCATGACCGACCTCCGGACCACCGTCGTCGTCATCACCCACAACCGGCGCCCCGAACTCCTGCGCACCCTGGACCGCCTCGCCGAACTCCCCGAGAAACCCCCGGTGATCGTCACCGACAACGCCTCCACCGACGGCACCGCCGCCGCCGTCGCCCGCCACCACCCCGACGTACGGCTCCTGCGCCCCGGCCGCAACCTCGGCGCCGTCGGCCGCAACCTCGCGGTCCGCCAGGTCAGGACCCCCTACGTCGCCTTCTGCGACGACGACTCCTGGTGGGCGCCGGGCTCCCTGTCCGGCGCCGCAGATCTGCTCGACGGACACCCGGCGGTCGGCTCGGTCACCGCCCGCATCCTCGTCGAACCCGAGGGTACCGAGGACCCGATCGTCAGGGAGCTGCGCGACTCGCCCGTGCCCCACCCGGACTGGCTCCCGGGGCCGGCCCTCGGGTCCTTCCTGGCCGCCGCCACCGTGCTGCGCACCGACGCCTTCCGGGCCGCGGGCGGCTTCCATCCCCGGCTGTGGCTGGGCGGTGAGGAGGAGCTGCTCGCCGCCGACCTGGCGGCGAACGGCTGGTGGCTGACGTATGCCGATGACCTGACGATCCATCACCATCCGTCCACCGTCCGGGACTCGACGCTGCGACGGGCGCACGGCATCCGCAACACCCTGTGGTTCACCTGGCTGCGCCGCCCGGCCGGCCCGGCCCTGCGCCGCACCCTCCACCTGGCCCGCACCGTCCCGCGCGACACCGCGTCCCTGCGCGCGTTCGCCGAGGCGACGGCCGCCCTGCCGTGGGTGCTGCGCGAACGCCGGGTACTGCCACCCGAGGTCGAGGCCCGCCTGCGCTCACTGGAACCCGCCCAGCGCGACTCGAAGGCCCGCAGCTACACGGGCTGACCAGCTGTCATGGGCTGACCATCTGCATGGGCTGACCAGCTGCCATGGGCTGGCCGGCTACGCGGGCTGACGCCACCTCCCCCCCGTCCGTGCCGCTGTCCACCGCACGGGCCGGCCCCGCGCCGAGGGGACGCGGGGCCGGCCCGTGCGGACGACGGTCCGAGGACGGACCAGAACTCAGTCGGACCCTCCCGGGCGTTCGCCCTTCGGACCCCGCCCGCGTTCCGTCCGCGGGCCGCGGCTGCCCCAGTCCTCACCTTCCTGGAGCTCCTCGTTGGCCGCCCGGTTGGCGTCCTGGTCCGAGATTCCGGACCGCTCGGCCTCCTTGCGGAGCCGGGCCCGCCGGGTGTCGTACTTCTTGCTTCCGGGTTCGGGCACGACGATCACCTCCTGTGGGGACCGGGTCCCCGGCCGCCCCACGCGGCAAACCGCCTAGCCCTCCGTCCACCTGCACAGCAGCCGGAACGCCGCGAACAGCGTCGGTGGCCACACGGCGGCGAAGGCCCAGATCACACCGGGGTGGGACGTGACGATGCCGGTCACCATGAGGGTGACCGACAAGGTGAGCAGCAGGAAGACGGTCAGGGTGCGGGGGCGGTAGGACGCCAGGCGGGTGAGGTCGGGGCGACGGCCGAGCCGCAGCGTGCGCAGGCGCCGGTCCAGCCGGCGGTCGCGGCGCAGCGCCCGCTCCACCTCGTCGAGTATGCGCTGCTCGTGATCGGGGAGTCGGCCGATGCTCACGATGTCTCCTCCCGGGGGCGGACCGACGGTCGACCGAGTGCCCGCGCGGCCCGGGGACTAACCGGCCGGCCGGGTCCCCAGCGCCGCCACGAGACCGTCCGCGGCGTCCACCACCGGCTCCGCCGACCGGAACCCGGCGCCGATCCGCCCGGCCTCCTCCCGCCCACCGGTCAGGCACCAGTCCCACCAGTGCTCCAGCACGTCCTCCGTCAGCCGCTCGGCGGGCACCAGCGCGGGCCAGCCGCACGCGCGCGCCTGCGCCGTCACCTTCGCGCCGACCGCGACCGGGTCCACCGCCAGCGCCGGTGTCCCGGCCCGCAGCGCCAGGACCAGCCCGTGCAGCCGGTCGGTGACGACCAGGTCCAGCCGGGCCAGTACGGCCTCCAGCTGGGCGGGTGTGCCGCACAGCCGCCAGTCGTGTGCGTCGAGCCGCGTCTCCAGCTCCAGCCGGGCACAGTCCTTGCCGGCCAGCCAGCCCGTCAGCCCGGCGGCGACCTCCTCGTGCCGCCGCTGCGGCCCGTACTCGTGCTGCCCGTGGGTGAGGATCACCCCGACCACCGGCCGGGCGGGCAGCGCGGGCGCGCGGGCAGCGAGGTCCGGGGTCGGCACGGCGCCGGCGGCGTCCCGGGCCAGCACCCGGTGAAAGCCGGTGACGGCGGGGGAGCCGGGGTCGACGACGGAGACGCCGACGGCGACCCGCACGCAGTGCGCGAACCGCCGGTGCAGCTCCTCGACCTGCGGTCCGTGTGCCGGCCCGCACACGAAGACCAGCCGGGAGTACGCCGCCGGGTCCAGGTCCGCGAAGTGCAGCGCGTCCGCGCGGAACCCGGGGCTCCATACGACGTCGTACGCGAGCCCCGCGCCCCGCAGCACCTCCTCCACCCGCCGCAACGCCAGCACGTCCCCGGCGGTCGCCTCCCCGTGCAGGAAGCTGAACCAGCCGGTCACCAGGGTCCTGTCTCGTTGATGCACAGTGTCCATGGGTGCCCCGGCAGTGGCTGGACAATCACCGGTCACCGGCGGGCGCGGTCAGCGCCTGACCACCGGCTCGAAGGCGTCGCGCACGTCCGCGTCCGAGGGTGTGACGGACCGCTGCGACGGCGGACTGCCGTAGTAGGAGATGAAGTACGGGCAGCTGGAGCCGCTGATCTGCAGCTTGCGGTCGGTCACCAGCTTCCCGGTCCGCAGCGCGTAGGCCTTCACCCGGACCTCGGCCTTGCGGAAGGTGATGCTGCGGATCCGTTCGTCGTGGTCCCGGTACTGGCAGGTCTCGACGGTGTTCCCCATGCCCGCCGAGCCCACGCACACCACCAGCGCGGCCTTGGCGGCGTCGGAGGTCCGCCACCGGTCAGGCAGCTTGTCCGTGTACTCGCTGTCGCCCACGAACAGGGCGCGGTTCGTGCCCTTGCGGTGGGCGGGTGCCTGCGAGTACTTCGCCGGTTTCCGGCAGTAGCCGGTGCTCATGTCGTCCGCCGCCGTCACCAGGTCCCTGACGTTGTCCAGTTCGATGGCGAGACCGGCCTTCCTGATCCCCTTGCGGGCGGCCTCCGCGCGCTCGTCGCCGGGGTGCTCCTCGAGCAGCCGCCGGTAGCGGTCGCGCGCGTTCGCCCACTCCTCGCCGGTCATGAGAGTGTCACCGCACTTCATGAGCGCCTCGGGCGCTATGCGTGCCGCGGTGGCCGAGGAGGGGCCGTCCAGGCCCTCGGGGCCGCTCTCACGGTCCCGCAGCCAGTCCGCGATCCGTACGGTGCGGCAACCGTCGTCGGTGGGCAGCCGTCCGAGGAAGTGACTCAGGGTCGCCTCGACCGTCCGCTCGTTGCCGGGCTCGCCGAGGACCGTGCCGAGCCGGCCGAAGCCGGTCTTCAACATGTCCAGGTCACCGGTCAGGCCGCCGCTCAGATAACTCGCCGCCGTGTCCAGACGCTCACAGGCCTCGACCACGGTGTCGCCCCGGGCGGCCACCGCGGCGGCGGCCAGCCGGTGGCCGAACCCCACCCGCTCCTGGGCGGCCACCACGGCACCGCAGTCCCCGTCCTCGCGGGCCTCGTCGACGGCGTCCGCGATCCCGTGGGCGTCGAAGCGCAGCCATCCGGCGGTCACCAGCACGGGGAGGGCGAGGGCGAGCGCGAGCACCCGCTGTCCGCGCCGGGGGCCCGCCGCCGGGTGCCGCCGCGCCAGCCGCCATCCGTGGGCGACGCCCGCCGCCCACCACAGCAGCAGGACCGCCTCGCACCACGTCTCGGCCCGGGCGGCCACCAGCCACACCAGCGGGACGGTGACCACCGCGGCGCCCCAGAACAGCCCCCGGCGCCCCATGATCAGGTAGCCGGCGCCGAGCAGCGAGGCGTTGCCGACGGCGACGCCGAGCGGATCGGGCTTCCGGGGCTTCCGGGGCTCCCGGGGCGGCGCGGGCGGCCGGTCCGGCCCGGGGGACTCGTTCTCGGGATACTCGTGCTCGGAGGACTCGTGCTCGGGGTACTCCGGGGAGTCCGGTTCGTCGTACGGCGGCTGGGTCATGTCTCGCTCCTTTCGCCGCCCTGCCGCGTGCGGACGTACGCCTCGGCGGCGGGCGCGTACAGCAGGAACAGCCCCGGGACCGCGAGAGCGGCGGCCACCAGGAGGGTGGACCCGCCGTAGAGCGGGTCGACGAGCGCGAACGGGACCGCCAGCAGCAGGGTCAGCACGGTCAGGCAGGAGGCCGTGGTGCGCGCGGTGCGCCGCCCGCGGCCGGCCCGGACCGCGAACCAGACACAGGCGAGCCAAAGCGCGGTCATCGGCGTCTGCGCCGGCGTCTGTGCCTGCGAAGAGGCCGTCGCCGCGACGACGGCCGTCAGCGTTCCCAGCGCCAGCAGGGTCACAGCCAGGGTGACGCCGGCCGGCCGACGGGTGGTGGCGGGCGCCGTCGGATCAACTTCCCTCATGTGCCTTCCCTCTGTGCCTTCTCCTGAAGCGGTGCGACGTGGGCGCGGGGTGGCGCGGCCGTCACGGACACGGTGGTCGCGCCGCCCCGCACTCCCCCGGCCATCGATTCGACCGCGGCCCACCGTTGTTCAGCAGCCCGGACGCGGCCCTGAACAATGTGGAACGGCGTGGAACACCGCGGAACGGCGTGGGCCGGCGCGGAACGGCGTGGGCCGGCGCGGAAGGGGCGCGGAACGATGAGGAGCCCCGGTGAAGGTGCCTGAACTCCCCGCGCACCACCCCCCGGTGAACACCTGTCCGGTTGCCGCCGCGTCCAGCGGGTCCCTACCGTGGGCGCCCGGACGGAGACCGAGAGCGACAACGGGGCGGGCGGCAGTACGTGAGCGGACGCGGAGTGGGACGCCGGGAGCGACGGGTCGACCCGGGGGCCGGACCGGTGCAGCGGTTCGCCGCGGAACTCCGCGCCCTGCGGGAGTCGGTGGGGCGTCCGACGTACCGGACGATGGCGGAGAAGGTCCCGTTCTCGGTGACCGCGCTGTCCCAGGCGGCGGCCGGCCGGCAACTCCCCACCCTCGCGGTGACCCTCGCCTACGTCGACGTCTGCGGCGGCGACCCCGAGGAGTGGGAGCGGCGCTGGCGCGAGACGGGCGCACAGGCCGCCGCCCTCGCCGCCGCGGACGAGGACACGCGACCGCCGTACCGGGGCCTGGCGCGGTACGAACCGGACGACACCGACCTCTTCTTCGGGCGCGACCGGCTCGTGGACCGGCTGACCGGGCTGGCCCGCCGGCACCGCTTCACCGCCGTCTTCGGCCCCTCCGGCAGCGGCAAGTCCTCCCTGCTGCGGGCCGGCCTGATCCCCCGCCTGCGTGCGCCCGCGGCCGGCCAGGACGCTCCCGCTACACCGGCGGCCGTACGCATCCTCACCCCCGGCGCGAACCCGTGGCGCACCCACGCGGACCGGCTGGCCCCCGTGCCGGACACGGACGCGGACACCTGGCTGATCGTCGACCAGTTCGAGGAGCTGTACACCCTCTGCGCGGACCCGGCCGAGCGGAACGCCTTCGTCGACCGGCTGCTCGACGCCACCGCCCCCGGCAGTTCGGTGCGGGTGGTGATCGCCGTACGCGCCGACTTCCTGGGACGGTGCGCCGAACACCCCCGACTGACCGCCGCGTTGCAGGACGCCACCCTGCTCGCCGGTCCGATGTGCCGGGAGGAGCTGAGGGAGGCCGTCGTCCGTCCGGCCGCCGCGGCCGGACTCGTCGTCGAACGCGCCCTGACCGCACGGCTGGTCGACGAGGTCGAGGACGCGCCGGGTGGGCTGCCGCTGATGTCGCACGCGTTGCTGGAGACCTGGCGGCACCGTACCGGCCGGACCCTGACCGAGTCCGCGTACGAGGCGGCCGGCGGGCTGCGCGGCGCCGTCGTCCGCACCGCCGAGGAGGTGTACGGCGAACTCACCGCGTCCCAGGCCGACCTGGCCCGCCGCGTCCTGCTGCGGCTCGTCGCGCCGGGCGACGGCACCCCCGACACCCGGCGGCCCGCCGAACACGCCGAACTCGACCTCGGCGACGCCGACGGCAGCCGTGACGTGCTGGACCGGCTGGTGAAGGCCCGGCTGCTCATCCTCGACGACGGCACCGTCGAGCTCGCCCACGAGGCCCTCATCACGGCCTGGCCCCGGCTGCGCGGCTGGATCGACGCCGAACGCGACCGGTTGCGCGTCCACCGGGCGCTCTCCGGGGCCGCCCGTACCTGGCTGGCCCTCGGCCGGGAGAGCGCCGCGCTCTACGCGGGCTCGCGCCTGTCCGCCGCCCACGACGCCTTCCCGCAGGACCATCGGAGTGCGGAACTCACTCCGGTGGAGGGCGAATTCCTGGCTGCCTCGCTCGGCCGGCGGCGTCGCGGAACATGGCTCCGGCGGGGCCTGTCGGCCGCCCTCGCCCTGCTGCTACTGGTCGCCTCGGGCACCGCCGTCGTCGCCCTGCGGGCACGGGCCGCGGCGCAGGCCGAGCGGGACGACGCCGTCTTCGGCCGGATCACCGCGGAGGCCGACCGGCTGCGTGCCACCAACACCGCGCTGACCGCCCGGCTCGACGTCGCCGCGCTCGGTATGCGCTCCACCCCCGACCTGGTCACTCGGCTCACCGCGGACGCGGGCCGGGTGCTGTCCACCCGGCTGCCCGGGCACGAGGGCATCGGCAGCGCCGTGGCGTTCGCTCCCGACGGCCGCACCCTCGCCAGCGGTGGCCACGACGGCACCGTACGGCTGTGGGACACCGCGGGGCCGGACACGGCGGGACCGGACCCCGACGGAGCGAGCCTGGGCGAGCCGCTGCGTATCAGCGGCGGTCCGGTGGGTGCCGTGGCGTACTCGCCCGACGGCACCCTGCTGGCGGCGGCCGGGCACGGCGGGGCCGTCCGGCTGTGGGACGTACGACGCGACCGCGCGCGGCCGCGACCCGTGGGCCCGCCCCTGGTGAGCCACGACGGGCAGTCCGTCGTCGCCGTCGCCTTCGACCCGGACGGCGGCACCCTCGCCACCGCCGGCGACGACGGCACCGTCCGCCTGTGGGACGTGGACGCACTGGACCCGGACGGCACCGCCCGGCCCGCACCACTCGGCGAGCCGGCCCGCGCCGACGCCCGCAGCGTCCGCGACCTCGCCTTCGCCCCCGACGGACGCACCCTCGCCACGGCCGGCCACACCGGGACCGTACGCATGTGGCGACTGGACGGCACCGACGGGATGACCCCCCTCGGCGAGCCGCGGCGCGCACACGAGGAGGCCGTCTGGACGCTGGCGTTCTCCCCGGACGGCCGGACCCTGGCCACCGCCGGCTACGACGAGACGGTGCGCCTGTGGGAGGTGTCCGGCACGGACGGCCCGCGCCCGCTGGGCGATCCGCTCACCGCGCACTCCGCCGCCGTGTGGGGTGTGGCCTTCAGCCCGGACGGACACACGCTGGCCAGCGCCGGGCAGGACGACACCGTGGTCCTGTGGAACGTGGCCAACCCCGAGTACCCGCAGCAGACGGGCGAGCCGCTGACCGGGCACACGGAGGGCCTGTGGGACGTGGCGTTCGCCCCCGACGGCCGCACCCTCGCCACCACCGGCGCCGACCGCAGCGTCCGCGTCTGGCATCTGCCGGAGAACGTCCTCACCGACTTCACCAACCCGCTCACCTCCGTGGCGTACGGTCCGAAGGGCCGCCTGCTCGCCGCCGCCAGCACGGACGACGCCCTGGTCCGGCTCTGGGACGTCCGCCGGCCGGGACACCCACGCCCGCTGCCACGCCACCTCACCGGCCACGAGGCCCCCGTGCTGGCCGCGGCCTTCGCCCCGGACGGCGGCACGGTCGCCGCCGGTGCCGAGGACGGCACCGTACGGCTGTGGGACGTCTCCGAACCGACCCGCCCCGTGCCCGCCGGCACCCTCCGGGACGCCCACCCGGGCGGTGTCCTCACCGTCGCTTTCGCCCCCGACGGCCACACCCTCGCCACCGGCGGCGCGGACGGCAGGGTGCGGCTGTGGGACGTACGCGGCAAGGACGACGTACGCCCCCTCGGCGAGCCCCTGGTCGCCCACACGGACTGGATCACCTCCGTGGCCTTCGCGCCCCACGGGCGCACCCTCGCCACCGGCAGCCAGGACAAGACGGCCCGTCTGTGGGACGTGAGCAACCGCGACCGGGTCCGTCCGGTGGGCGAACCCCTCACCGCCCACGGCGACTGGGTCAACTCGGTGGCGTTCTCCCCGGACGACGGTCACATTCTCGCCACCGGCGGCCGCGACCGCACGGTACGGCTGTGGGACGTCACGGACCCCGGCCGGGCCCGCCCGCTGGGCGGGGAACTGGCCGGGCACCGCGGCGGCGTCACCTCGGTCGCCTTCGCCCCGGACGGCCGCACCCTCGCCAGCGGCGGTGAGGACCACGCGGTACGCCTGTGGAACGTCGCGGACCCCGCCGGTGCCGAACCCTTCGGGCACGAACTCGGCGGCCACCTGGAGACGGTCACCTCGGTCGCGTTCAGCTCCGACGGGACCAGCCTCGCCTCCGCGAGCTACGACCTCACGGCCCGGCTCTGGACGCTCGACCCGGACCGGACGGCCCGTCACGTCTGCGCCCGGACCGGTGGTGACCTCACCCCGGCCACCTGGCACGACCTCCTCCCGCGGCTCACCTACCGGCGCACCTGCGAAGGGACCGGGGACGGTTCACACCGTGCCGGTGACTGAAAGGACGACGCCACGATGCCGCTCTCGCGGCCAGAAGCTGTCCGCGACCGCCGCTACCGTGCACAGCATGACGACCAAGGCACGAACGACGGCCCCGTCCTCGGCACCCGCGACCTGGGCCGCGCCACGCCGACTCGGCAACTGCTGCTGAGCCGCGCGGATATGCCCGCCGAGGCCGGCCGTCGCACATTTCGTCGGGCTCCAGGCGCAGAACGTGAACCCCGGGGGTGACGCGGGACGAGGTCGCGGCCGAGGGGGAGCGGATGCCGGCGACGATGCACCCGGAGGCCGCGTACGGCATCCGCTTCGGAACGGTACGCGGCTGACGTGGTAAGGGGGCGTTGCGGGCCGCTCGTGGAGGCTCGCAACGCCCCCGGTCCCGCACCTGAGGGGTACCCAGGAAGTCGCGGGCCTCAGGGAACTGCCGGGGCGGGGCCGCGAGACGACCCGGACGCGGATCCGGCCGGTCCGACGCGAATGAGCCCGGACATGAGTCTCCTCAAGGGTTGCCGGTGGGGGGTCGCACGGGCGTGGGGGGTGGCACGGGGGTCTCGGGACAGACTCCCGCATGCCCGGGCGAGCGGCACGTGCTCACGCTAGAACCGGCGGCGGGGACCGCCCAATGAGGGAAGCCCCTAAGGGAGCCGGGCAGGGAAAACCCTCGGTGGGCCCCCGGTAAACCCGACGGCCCCCAACCGGCGGAACCGACCGTCCCGCTCACCCGTCCCGCTCACCCGACCCGTCCGCCCGGCTTACTTGGTCCCGCCGGTGTGTCCGCCCGGCTCACTCGGCTCGGCCAGTCCGTCCGCCCGGCTCACTCGGTCCCGCCGGTGTGTCCGCCCGCCGCCAGTCGGACGATGTCGACCCGGGACCGGATCCCGAGTTTGCGGTAGACCCGGGTCAGGGTCGCCTCGACCGTCTTGACGCTGACGAACAGGCGTGCGGCGATCTCCCGGTTGGTCGCCCCCTCCATGACCAGCGCGGCCACCTGACGCTCCATCGGGGCGAGAGAGGCCAGCCCGTCGGGCACGGCGGCCGGCGCGGGCGGCGGTGGTCCGGCCGCCTGCGCCGCGACGGCCTCCTCCACCCGCCGCAGCCAGGGCAGCGCCCGGCAGCGCCGGAACAGCCGGGCCGCCTCGTCGTACGGGGCCGGACCCGGTGCCCGCCCCGGCCGGCCGGCGTGCAGCGCCGCCAGCGCGAAGGCCGCCCGCGCCTCCTCCAGGCCGTAACCCAGCCCGGCGAGCCGCTCCCGCGCCGACGTCAACCGGGTGACGACGGACCGGTGTTCCCCCCGCGCCGCCCGCACCTGGGCCTCGGCCCGGTCCAGCACGGCGAGCACACTCTCCCGCCCGAGCCGCAGCGCGTGCGCGCGCGTGACCTCGATGACGTCCTGCGCCTCGGCCGGCTCCCCGGTGCGCACCAGCGCCTCGGCGAGGTCGCCCTGCCACCGGCCGCGCGCCGGGTCGGTGATGCCCGCGCCGGCCTCCAGCTCCCGTACCCGGCGCAGCGCCCTTACGGCCGCCCGCGCGTCGCCCGCCACCAGGCTCGCGTGGCCGAGCGCCGCCAGCGCCCGCGACAGGTACACGGCGTCGCCGTCCTCCTCGGCCCGCCGCACCGCCTCCCGCGCCAGCGCCAGGGCCCGTTCCACGTCACCGCCGGCGGCCTCGGCCAGCGCGGCCTGCATCGCGCCCGCGCCCTCGCCGATACCCGCGTCCCGGGCCAGCGTCAGGCTCTCCCGGGACAGTTCGAGGGCCCGGCCGCAGTGCCCGGAGTGCAACTCGGTCTCGGAGAGGAAGCGCAGGTAGTGGACCTCGCTCTCGGCCATGCCGCGCCGGCGCACCTCGCGCAGCAGCGCGGTGGCCGTGGTCCGCGCCTCGGCCAGCCGGTCGCTCATCAACAGCCACCGGAACCTGGACGAGCCGGCCCCGTTGTGATGGCACGCCACCCGCGGATCCTGCGGCTCCTCCAACGCCCGCCGAATCGTCGCCGGGGCGTCCGGGTGCCCCATCAGCGTCTCCGCCTGCGCCTGGAGCGCCAGCGCGAGCAGCTCGGTGCGCCGGTCCCCGGCCCGCACCGCGAGCCGGGCCGCGTGCGCGGCCTCCTCGCGGCCCTGCGCGAAGTCGCCCTGCACCACCAGAGAGCGCCAGGCCAGCTGGTAGTGGACCAGGGCGAGCAGCCGCGGGGCGTCCCCCGCGTCGGCCAGGGCCTGCGGGAAGACGGCGTCGACCTCGCCGATGGCCTGCCCGGCCGCCTCGATCACCACCATCCAGGCGCGCACCCGCTCGCCGGGCGCGCCGGCCCGGGTCAGCACCTCGCGGGCGATGTCCCGGGCGAGGTCCGGCTCACCGGCGGTGATCGCGTCCTCGGCGGCCGCCAGCCGGCGCTCGTCCGGCCCCGGTGCGCCGTCCGCCGGGGTGTGCCGGGCCGCGAGCAGCCCCAGCGAGGCGGCCACCGACGGCGCCCCGCGGTCCCGGGCCAGCGCGGCGGCCCCGGCCAGCCGGGCCGCCACCTGCGGGTCCGTGCCGGTGGTCGCCAGGGCCAGGTGCCGGGCACGTTCGATCGGGTCGGAGGCCGCCGTGGACAGCGCGGCGTGCGCGGCCCGCCGCTCCCGCGCCGGCGCCTCGGCGTACAGTGCGGCCGAGATCAGCGGATGCGCGAACCGTACGGCCGGACCCTCCGGGTCGGTCGCCAGCAGCCCCAGCGCCGCCGCCTGGGCGGTCTCGGCCTCGGCGTTCTCCCGGCCGGCCGCGTGCAGCAGGGCCGGGGTGGGGCGGGCACCGGCGCTGGCCACCAGGAGGGTGCGGCGCGCGTCGTCCGACAGCATCTCCAGACGGGTCAGGACCAGGGCGCGCAGCGAGGTCGGCACCGGCAGCGGCTCGCCCGGCCGGGGTGGGGCGGGGCTCTCGGCGAGGGCCCGGCCCAGCTCCAGCGCGAACAGCGGATTGCCGCCACTGGTGCGGTGGATGTCGCGGACGGTGGCACGCGCCAGGCCCGCGTAGCCGCGTTCGTCCAGCAGCGCCGACACCTGGGCGCGGGTCAGCGGGCCGAGGCGCACTGCGCGGGTGTCCGGCGGGGACGCGCGCAGATGGCGGTCGTACGCCGCGCCCTCCGTCTCCGGACCCTCGGTCCGCGCCGCGCACAGCAGCCGTACCGGAGTGTCGCCCAGGCGGCGGGCGGCGAAGCCGAGGAGTTCGGCGCTGGCCGCGTCGAGCCACTGCAGGTCGTCGGCGACGACGAGGACGGGTCCCGCGGCGGCGAGCGCACGCAGCACGGTGAGCACGGCCAGCCGCAGCGCCAGTCCGTCGCGCTGGAGGGAGGACTCGCCCCGGCCGATGAGCGCCGACTCCAGCGCGGTGCGCTGGGCGGCGGGCAGCGCGTCCGCCACCTCGTCCAGGACCTGGCCCAGGAGATCGGCGAGGGCGAGGAAGGGAAGATGGGATTCGGACTCGGTCGCCGAGCAGCGCAACACGGTGTGCGCGGTGGGCGCGTATTCGGCGGCCAGAGTCCGCAGGACGGTCGACTTCCCGATTCCGGCGGGCCCGTGCAGCAGCACACTGCCGCCCCGGGTGAGCTGCTCGCGCGCCGCGCCGCACGACTCCTCCCGTCCGATGACCAGGTCGCGGCGGCACCCGGCAGACTCCGCGAAGTCCCGTCGCACGGCCACCGCTCCCCTCCGTATGTCGTGTCCCGGCCAATGTTAGGCAACGGCCATTGAACTACGGGGAGCGGGAAGTCCTGGCGCGGCGACTCACTTCCGTTCAGTCTTCAGGGAGTGGTAATGAGACTCACATCACGGATCGGACGACGGCACAGAGCCGCCGGTCGAGGTCCGGCACAGAGGAGGACGAATGACGACGGCCACGGAGCTGTTCCGCAGCGCACGGGACTTCCTGCTGGAACACCGCGAGGACTACACCGCCGCCCACGAGGGATTCCGGTGGCCCCGGCCCGAGTACTTCAACTGGGCGCTGGACTGGTTCGACGCCGTCGCCGAGGGCAACACGCGCACGGCGCTGCACATCGTCGAGGAGGACGGCACCGAGGTCCGGGTCTCCTTCGCCGAGATGTCCGCCCGCTCCGACCGGGTCGCGAACCGGCTGCGCGAGTGGGGCGTCGGCCCCGGGGACCGCATCCTCGTCATGCTCGGCAACCAGGCCGAACTGTGGGAGACGGCGCTCGCCGCGATGAAGCTCCGCGCCGTCGTCATCCCCGCCACCCCGCTCCTCGGCCCCGCCGACCTGCGCGACCGCGTGGACCGGGGACGGGTCGGGCACGTGATCGTCCGCGCCGAGGACACCGGCAAGTTCGCCGACGTACCCGGCGACTACACCCGCATCGCGGCCGGCGGCACGACGGAGCCCGGCTGGCGGGCGTACGAGGACGTGTACACGGCCTCCGACGCCTTCGCCCCGGACGGACCCACCGCCGCCGACGACCCGCTGATGCTGTACTTCACCTCGGGCACCACCGCCCGCCCCAAACTGGTCGAGCACACCCACGTCTCCTACCCCGTAGGGCACCTGGCGACGATGTACTGGATCGGCCTGAAGCCCGGCGACGTCCACCTGAACATCTCCTCGCCCGGCTGGGCCAAGCACGCCTGGTCGAACCTGTTCGCGCCGTGGAACGCCGAGGCGACCGTCTTCCTCTACAACTACACCCGGTTCGACCCGGCCCGGCTGATGGCCGAGATGGCCCGGGCCCGGGTGACCACCTTCTGCGCCCCGCCGACCGTGTGGCGCATGCTCATCCAGGCCGACCTGACCCAGCTCGCCACCCCGCCGCGCGAGATCGTCGCCGCCGGTGAGCCGCTGAACCCCGAGGTGATCGAGCAGGTCCGCCGCGTCTGGGGCGTGACCATCCGGGACGGCTTCGGCCAGACCGAGACCGCCGTCCAGGTCTCCAACAGCCCCGGCCAGGTCCTGAAGACCGGCTCCATGGGCCGCCCCGGCCCCGGCTACCGCGTCGAACTCCTCGACCCGGTCACCGGCGCACCCGGCGTCACCGAGGGCGAGATCGCCCTGGACCTGTCCGAGCGCCCCGTCGGCCTGATGACCGGCTACCACGGCGACCCCGACCGCACCGCCGAGGCGATGGCCGGCGGGTACTACCGCACCGGCGACATCGGCGCCCGCGACGCCGAGGGATACCTCACCTACGTCGGCCGCAGCGACGACGTCTTCAAGGCCTCCGACTACAAGATCTCCCCGTTCGAGCTGGAGAGCGCCCTGCTGGAGCACGAGGCGGTCGCGGAGGCGGCGGTCGTGCCGGCCCCGGACGAGCTGCGCCTCGCGGTGCCCAAGGCGTACATCGTCCTGGCGGCCGGCTGGGAGCCGGGCACGGACACCGCGAAGGTGCTGTTCGAGCACTCACGCCAGGTCCTCGCCCCCTACAAGCGCGTCCGCCGCCTGGAGTTCGGCGACCTGCCCAAGACCGTCTCCGGCAAGATCCGCCGCATCGAACTGCGCGAGGCGACGGCGGCCGGCTCCCAGGACGAGTACCGCGAGGAGGACTTCCGGTGACCGAGCCCTCCTACGCCCACGGCACCAGCACCACCCCCCTCCTCGGCGACACCATCGGCGCCGACCTCGACCGCGCGATCGCCGCTCACCCGGACCGCGAGGCCCTGGTCGACGTGCCGTCCGGACGGCGCTGGACGTACGCCCGGTTCGGCACGGACGTCGACGAGGTGGCGCGCGGACTGCTGGCGAAGGGCGTCACCAAGGGCGACCGGGTCGGCGTCTGGGCGGTCAACTGCCCCGAGTGGGTCCTCGTCCAGTACGCCACCGCGCGCATCGGCGCCATCCTGGTCAACGTCAATCCGGCCTACCGGGCACACGAGTTGGAGTACGTCCTCCAGCAGTCCGGCATCACCGTGCTCGTCGCCTCCCTCGCCCACAAGGGCAGCGACTACCGGGCGATCGTGGAGCAGGTCCGCGGCCGGTGCCCGGAACTGCGCGAGAGCGTCTACATCGGCGACCCGTCCTGGGACGCGCTGACGGCGGGCGCCGCCTCGGTGGCGCCGGAGCGACTGACCGCGGCGGCCGCCGAACTGAGCTGCGACGACCCGGTCAACATCCAGTACACCTCCGGCACGACCGGCTTTCCGAAGGGCGCCACCCTCTCCCACCACAGCATCCTCAACAACGGCTACTGGGTGGGCCGTACGGTCGGCTACACGGAGCAGGACCGGGTGTGCCTGCCGGTGCCCTTCTACCACTGCTTCGGCATGGTCATGGGCAATCTGGGCATCACCTCCCACGCCGCCTGCATCGTCATTCCCGGCCCGTCGTTCGAGCCGGCGGCCACGCTGGAGGCGGTGCAGCGGGAGCGGTGCACGTCCCTGTACGGCGTCCCGACCATGTTCATCGCGGAGCTGAACCACCCGGACTTCGCCTCGTACGACCTCAGCTCCCTGCGCACCGGCATCATGGCGGGCTCGCCCTGCCCGGTGGAGGTGATGAAACGGGTGGTCGCCGAGATGCACATGGAGGAGGTCTCCATCTGCTACGGCATGACCGAGACCTCCCCGGTCTCCCTCCAGACCCGGATGGACGACGACCTCGAACACCGCACCGGCACCGTCGGCCGGGTCCTGCCGCACATCGAGGTGAAGGTCGTCGACCCGGTGACCGGCGTGACCCTGCCCCGGGGGGACGCCGGCGAGCTGCGTACCCGCGGCTACAGCGTGATGCTCGGCTACTGGGAGGAGCCGGAGAAGACCGCCGAGGCGATCGACCCGGGCCGCTGGATGCACACCGGGGACCTCGCGGTGATGCGCGACGACGGCTACGTGGAGATCGTGGGCCGCATCAAGGACATGATCATCCGGGGCGGCGAGAACATCTACCCGCGTGAGGTCGAGGAGTTCCTCTACGCCCACCCGAGGATCGCGGACGTCCAGGTCGTGGGCGTACCGCACGAGCGCTACGGCGAGGAGGTCCTCGCCTGCGTCATCCCGCGCGACGCGGCCGACCCGCTCACCCTGGAGGAGCTGCGCGCCCACTGCGACGGGCAATTGGCCCACTACAAGGTGCCCAGCCGCCTCCAAATCCTCGACTCCTTCCCGATGACCGTCTCGGGGAAGGTCCGCAAGATCGAGCTGCGGGAGCGGTACGGCGAGTAGGCCGTACGGCGAGTAGGCCCTCGGAGCGAAGGCCCTCGGAGCGAAGGCTCTCTGGTGCTCGGGCCGTACGGGGAGGGAGGTCAGCCGGCCGTGGCGTCCAGCGTCACGGCCGGCGCGTTGGCCGGGCGCGGGACGCCCGTCGGGTCCAGGACGAAGAGCGGGACGCCCAGCAGGTCGGTGCGGGCGCGGGCCTCCTCGGTGTATCCGGCGAGGGAGAAGTGGACGCAGGTCGCGGACTCCGCCATGGCCGTCAGCCACAGGCACTCCACGTCCCGCACCGAGGCCGGGCCCACCGTCGGATCCACCTGGACGACGATGCCGGGCGCGGCCAGCCCGATACCGGACATGCGCCGCTGCTCGGCGCGGCGGACGTCCCGGTGGCCCAGCCCGCGCAGATACAGGACGGCGGCGGTGACCGCGTCGCGGGCGGCGCGGATCGGGACGGCCCGGTGGGCCGGGACCCGCGACCCGGGGGTGCGCCCGGACCGGCCCGCGGCCGTGCGGTCCACCGGCACGCACAGCACCGTCCCGCACGAGCAGCCCAGCTCCGGCCGCGGCCACCGGCTCTCGGCCCCGCAGGCCGCGCAGCGCACGCCGATCCACTCCTCGTCCCACGCCCGGTGGGTGACCGCGGTCGCGCTGCCGCGCGGATCGAGCTCCGGGGCGACGGGCGCCCCGCACGCGCAGGGGTACGACGGTGCCGTGTAGCGGTGCCGGCACCCGCAGGAGGTGCAGCACACCGAGATGGTCTCGGACATGGCCCCATCGTCCTCTCTTGACGGTCCTCGGCTACCCAC
>NZ_BAABCQ010000059.1:0-39816 GCF_039539045.1 Streptomyces marokkonensis | reverse complement strand
GTGCATGTTACTTACGGTAACCGCAGTCTGTTACCGGTGGGTAGGAAAAGTCAACCACCGAGGCCCCGTCGCCCTCCCGTTCGATGTCGGCTGCCCGCCGGGTGTTAGTTTGCGCAGGCGTCACCGAAACACCACGGGTGGGGAGAGCACATGGACACCACGCAGCGGACCGATCAACAGCGGTCCGCCGACCGCCGCCGGCGCGAGCTGCTGGAGGCCGCCGACCGGGTGGTGCTGCGAGACGGCCCCCATGCCTCGATGAACGCCATCGCCGCCGAGGCCGGCATCACCAAGCCGATCCTCTACCGCCACTTCGGCGACAAGAGCGGACTCTACGCCGCCCTCGCCAAGCGTCACACGGACGCGCTCCTGTCCTCTCTGCGGGCCGCCCTGGACGCTCCGGCGGAACGGCGCGAACGCGTCGAGGCCACCTTGGACACCTATCTGGCGGCCATCGAGGCACGCCCGCAGGTGTACCGCTTCCTGATGCATCCGGCGGAGGGCAGCACCTCACCGGGCGACCAGGTCGAGCAGGGTTTCGACATCGGCAAGCACTCGGCGCCGCTGCTGCGCCGCATGGGCGAGGAGCTGGCCCAGGTCATCGAGGAACGCCTCGACGTCGGACCGGGCACCCAGCAGCTGGCCCGGGTGTGGGGGCACGGAATCGTCGGCATGATGCACGCCGCCGGGGACTGGTGGCTGGGCGAACGCCCCTGCTCGCGCGCGGAGTTGGTGCGAACCCTGGCCGACCTGCTGTGGGGCCGCCTCGCCGCGGCCGACGACAAGGCGGGCGGCCCGGGCTTCTGACGGCAACGGGCCGGACACGACCGCACGCCGGTACCGTGCCGTGCCGGTACCGTGCCGTGCCGGTGCCGTGCCGGTGCTGCGGCCCCATCCCCACCGCGCCTCAGGCCACGCGCCGGGCGCGGGAGGCGTCCGTGGCCGGTGGTGTCCAGCCCTGCGCAGCCGCACGTGGCTCGGGAAGTTCCACGCGGCCGGTCGGCCCGCGCCCGTGACGCCGCGGCGACGTGGCGCCCGTCCGGCCGGCCACCCGTCCGCTGTCGAGCTGTCCGGCCGGCCACCAGCCACCAGCCACCAGCCACCAGCCACCAGCCACCAGCCACCAGCCACCAGCCGGGCAACGCGCTCAGCGGTGCCAGGACGCCCGCGCCACCTGCCGCATCAGCTTCCGGTGGCGCCGGCCCGTCAGGCGATCGGCGTACACCCGGCCCTCCAGGTGATCGCACTCGTGCTGGAGGCATCGCGCGAAGAACCCCGTCCCGCGCACGGTGACCGGCGCCCCGGTCACCGTGAAACCCGTCACGACCGCCTCGTCGTGACGCTCCGTCCCGGCCTCCAGTCCCGGCAGCGACAGACAGCCCTCCGGCCCGCGCACCACCACCCCGCCGGTCTCGACCAGTCGCGGGTTCACCACATGGCCGAGATGGCGCTCGTCCTCGTCGTCCGGGCAGTCGTACACGAAGACGCGTACCGGCTCGCCGATCTGGTTGGCGGCCAGGCCCACGCCGCGCGCGGCGTACATGGTCGCGAACAAGTCCTCCACGAGGAGCGCGAGTTCCGGGCCGAAGTCCCTCACCTCCTCGCAGGGTGCGTGCAGGACGGGGTCGCCGAGGAGGCCGAGGGGGCGGGTGCGCCCGTGGGCGCCCGGGATGGAGCCGTGTCGCATGGCGGCAAGAGTAAGGTCCCTGTGTCCCGCGGCGGCTCGCGCCCACCGCCAAAACCCCGTGGCCGGTGCCGCGATTCGGGAGTGCGAACGGATCTCGATAGGCTGAGGTCCACACCACGTGGCCGTCAGGCTTCAGGCGCGGCGCGTACGCAAGGAGGATCGAGAACTGATGGCAGGCAACTCGGACCCGCTTTCGCCCCGGGCCAAGATCGCCGTGACCGCGGGCAAGGCGGTCGCGGCGGCATCTCGTGCCGCGGGGCGCGGCAGCGGTTCGGTGATCGGCGGCAAGGTCGCGCTGAGACTCGATCCCGACCTCCTCGCACGGCTCGCCCAGCACCTGGACGTGACCCTCGTCTCGGCGACCAACGGCAAGACCACCACCACCCGGCTCATCGCCGAGGCGCTCAAGGCGGCCGGTCCGGTCGTCTCCAACGCGCTCGGGGCCAACATGCCGGCCGGCATCACCTCGGCGCTCGCGGGCGGCTCGGAGGCCCGGTTCGGCATCATCGAGGTCGACGAGAAGTACCTCGTCGGCGTCGCCCAGGCCACCGAGCCGAAGTGCATCGCCCTGCTCAATCTCTCCCGCGACCAGCTGGACCGCGCCGCGGAGACCCGGATGCTCGCGGAGAACTGGCGCGAGGGTCTGGCCGGTTCGAAGGCCGTGGTCGTCGCCAACGCGGACGACCCGCTGGTGGTGTGGGCGGCGTCCTCCTCCCCCAATGTGATCTGGGTCGCGGCCGGGCAGATGTGGAAGGACGACGCCTGGTCCTGCCCGTCCTGCGGCGGTGTGATGCAGCGCCCCGGTGACGACTGGTTCTGCGGCGAGTGCGGCTTCCGCCGGCCCACGCCGAGCTGGGCCCTGTCCGGCGACCACGTACTCGACCCGCACGGCTCCGCCTGGCCGATCCACCTCCAGCTGCCGGGCCGTGCCAACAAGGCCAACGCCGCCTCGTCGGCCGCCGTCGCCGCCGTGTTCGGGGTGCCGCCGCAGGTCGCCCTGGAGCGCATGTACCAGGTGCAGGCGGTCGCCGGCCGCTACGACGTCGTGCAGTACCAGGGCCGTGACCTGCGCCTGCTGCTCGCCAAGAACCCGGCGGGCTGGCTGGAGACGTTCTCCCTGATCGACCCGCCGCCGACCCCGGTGATCCTCTCGGTGAACGCGCGCGGCGCCGACGGCACCGACACCTCCTGGCTGTGGGACGTGGACTACACCAGGCTGACCGGCCACCCGATCTGCCTGGTCGGTGACCGGAAGCTGGACCTCGCGGTACGCCTCGAGGTCGCGAACCAGCAGTTCCAGGTCTGCGAGGACATCGACCAGGCGGTGCAGCTGTGCCCGCCCGGCCGGATCGAGGTCATCGCGAACTACACCGCCTTCCAGGACCTGCGCCGCCGCGTCGGCAACTGACCGCGAGATTTCAGGGGACTTTCGTGAGCGACAACCAACTGCGGATCGTCTGGATCTACCCGGACCTCCTCAGCACATACGGCGACCAGGGCAACGCCCTCGTCGTGGAGCGCCGGGCCCGCCAGCGCGGCCTCGACGTGGCCCGGCTCGACGTGCGCAGCGACCAGCCGATCCCGACCTCCGGCGACATCTACCTGATCGGCGGCGGTGAGGACCGCCCGCAGCGGCTCGCGGCCGAGCGGCTGCGCCGGGACGGCGGCCTGTACCGGGCGGTGGAGAACGGCGCGATCGTCTTCTCCGTCTGCGCCGGCTACCAGATCCTGGGCCAGGAGTTCATCAACGACCTGGGCCAGCGGGAGCCGGGCCTCGGCCTGCTCGACGTGGTCTCCACCCGCGGCGAGGGCGCCCGGTGTGTCGGTGACGTCCTCGGCGACATCGACCCGCGCCTGGGCCTGCCGCCGCTGACCGGCTTCGAGAACCACCAGGGTGTCACGCACATCGGTCCGGGCGCCCGCCCGCTCGCCCAGGTCCGTTTCGGCAACGGCAACGGCACGGGCGACGGTACGGAGGGTGCGTACAACGACACGGTCTTCGGCACGTACATGCACGGTCCGGTGCTGGCGCGCAACCCGCAGATCGCGGACCTGCTGCTGAAGCTGGCCCTCGACGTGAACGCGCTGCCGCCGACCGACGACCGCTGGTACGAGGCGCTGCGGGGCGAGCGCATCGCGGCCGCGCAGCAGCCGGCGTAGGCCGACCGCGGCGCAGCCCGGCCGACCTTCCCTGCCCACCCGTCGGACCTCCCCGGGCGGGCCCGTCTGATGACTCATCCGCACAGGTGAGCGCGCACGTCCAGTAGGCGGACGCGTGGTTCGGTCCCGCCCCCCGATGCCGCTAGGGTGGCGGGAATCGAGCCGGACAGCGCGGTCCGGCCCCCGTGCCACTTGAGAAGGTATTCCGGGCTATGCGCATTGGTGTCCTCACGTCCGGCGGTGACTGCCCCGGCCTGAACGCCGTCATACGGTCCGTCGTGCACCGCGCCGTCGTCGACCACGGCGACGAGGTCATCGGCTTCCGGGACGGCTGGAAGGGCCTCCTGGAGTGCGACTACCTCAAGCTCGACCTCGACGCGGTCGGTGGCATCCTGGCCCGCGGCGGCACCATCCTCGGCTCCTCCCGCGTACGTCCCGAACATCTGCGGGACGGCGTGGAGCGTGCCCGGGGGCACGTCGAGGAACTCGGTCTGGACGCGATCATCCCGATCGGCGGTGAGGGAACGCTGAAGGCGGCCCGGCTGCTGTCCGACAACGGCCTGCCGATCGTGGGCGTACCGAAGACCATCGACAACGACATCGCCGTCACGGACGTCACCTTCGGCTTCGACACGGCCGTCACCGTGGCCACCGAGGCCCTGGACCGGCTGAAGACCACCGCCGAGTCCCACCAGCGGGTGCTGATCGTCGAGGTCATGGGCCGTCACACCGGCTGGATCGCGCTGCACTCGGGCATGGCGGCCGGCGCGCACGCCGTCGTCGTCCCGGAGCGGCCCTTCGACATCGACGAGCTGACCGCCAAGGTCGGCGAGCGCTTCTCGGCGGGCAAGCGGTTCGCCATCGTGGTGGCCGCGGAGGGTGCCAAGCCGAAGGCCGGCGGCATGGACTTCGACGAGGGCGGCAAGGACGTCTACGGCCACGAGCGCTTCGCCGGGATCGCCCGCCAGCTCTCGATCGAGCTGGAGGAGCGCCTCGGCAAGGAGGCCCGGCCGGTGATACTCGGTCACGTCCAGCGCGGCGGCACGCCGACGGCGTACGACCGGGTGCTGGCCACCCGGTTCGGCTGGCACGCGGTGGAGGCCGTGCACCGCGGGGAGTTCGGGATGATGACGGCCCTGCGCGGTACGGACATCGCGATGGTGTCGCTGGCGGAGGCCGTGGAGACGCTGAAGACGGTGCCGGACGCGCGGTACGCGGAAGCGGAGTGCGTTCTCTGAGGCGTACCGACGACAAGCCGCCCCCGGTCACAACCGTGACCGGGGGCGGTTCTAGTCTTGCTTCGGACAGACAGCGCTCAACCGCGCTCAACCCCCACGAAACAGGAGCCGGCGGATGGATCACAGCGGGCACGGCATGACGACGGATCTGCCGCCGTTCACGCTGGGGCGAGGTCTCGCGTGGTCGGCGGACCCCTTCTTCCTGATCGCCTGCCTCCTGGGACTGGCGCTGTACGGGTGGGGCGTCGTCCGGCTGACCCGCCGCGGTGACAAGTGGCCGGTGGGCCGGACCGTGTCCTTCGTCGTCGGTGTGCTGAGCGTCGCGCTGATGATGTGCACCAAGCTCAACGACTACGGCATGGTCATGTTCAGCGTGCACATGGTGCAGCACATGGTGATCAGCATGGTGTCGCCGATCCTGCTGCTGCTCGGCGCCCCGATCACCCTCGCCCTGCGCGCGCTGCCGCCGGCGGGCCGCGGCCGCAAGGGCGTCCGCGAACTGCTGCTGATGCTGCTGCACAGCCGCTACATGCGGATCATCACGCACCCCGCGTTCACCATCCCGCTGTTCATCGCGAGCCTGTACGCGGTGTACTTCACCCCCATCTTCGACTTCCTCATGGGCTCCCAGGTCGGGCACATCGCGATGATGGTGCACTTCCTCGCCGTCGGTGTGGTGTTCTTCTGGCCCATCATGGGCGTGGACCCGGGCCCCCACCGGCCGGGCTACCTGATGCGGATGCTGGAACTGTTCGCGGGCATGCCGTTCCACGCCTTCTTCGGCATCGCGCTGATGATGGCGTCCTCGCCCATGGTCGAGACGTTCAAGAACCCGCCCGCGTCGCTCGGCATCGAGGCGCTCTCCGACCAGAACGCGGCCGGCGGCATCGCCTGGGCCTTCAGCGAGGTCCCGTCCGTGCTCGTGCTGCTCGCGCTGCTGTTCCAGTGGTACGCCTCGGAGGAGCGGCAGGCCCGGCGCAGCGACCGGGCGGCCGACCGCGACGGCGACAAGGAACTTGAGGCGTACAACGCCTATCTGGCCTCACTGAACACACGCGGCGGCTGAACGGCGGATCCGTTCAGTAGCATGTGACGCGTCGGGGGAACCGCCCGGGGGGAGCGGTATGGCGCGTCACGCGTTCTCAGGATCAGAGGGGCCGAAAGCAGAAGGGCCGAAAGCAGAAGGGCCGGGATCACCGCGGCCGGAAGTGGGCCGACTGGTCGCCGGCCGCTATCTGCTGTTGCGCCCGCTCGGCAGCGGCGGTCCGGGCCGGGCGTGGCTCGCCCACGACCAGCGGCTGGGCTGCGAGGTCGCGCTGAAGGCCGCCCGCGCCGATCCCCGGAACCTGCCACCGCCGCCGTACGACCATCCGCACCTGGTGACCGTTCATGACGTGGTGGAGCACGAGGACGTGCCGTGGACCGTCATGGAGTACGTGGCGGGCGCCGTCGACCTCAGGGAGTTGGTGGCCCGGCGCGGTCCGCGGGCCCCGGCCGACTGCGCCCGCATCGGGCTCGCGGTGCTCTCCGTGCTCGACGCGCCGGCCGCCGGGCACGGACGGGGTGTGCCGCACCGGGGGGTGGCGCCGGCCGGCATCCTGCTGGCGCCGGACCGCGGCGGTGCGCCGTACGGCCGGATCCTGCTCCTGGACCACGTCGTCGCGGGTTCCGGCGAAGGTGACGCTCTCCTGGCGCTGGGCCGCACGCTGTACTACGCCGTCGAGGGCCGCGAGCCCTCCGACGACCGGGACGTGCCCGTGCGCGCCGGTGCGCTGGGGCCCCTGCTGGAAAGGCTGCTCGGCCGGGCTCCCGGGCCGCGTGTCACGGTGGCCGAGGCGGAGGCGGAACTGGCGTGGATCGTCACGCCGCAGACCGAGACGTACGCCCGGCCGCGGACCGACCCGGGCTCGCAGCCGCCCTGGTCCGCCGCGCGCCCGTCCGTACCCCGACCGGCCACTTCCGCCTCCACTTCCGCTTCCGCCTCCACTTCCGCTTCCGCTTCCGCTTCCGCCTCCACTTCCGCTTCCGCTTCCGCCACCGCCCCTTCATCCGTCCCCGCCTCTGCCTCCGCCGACCGGCGGACCACCACCGCCTCCCCCGCCGGGCACCGCCGTCCGCGCCTGCGGGCCCTGCGTGCCGCCCTGGCCGGCGGGCTCGGTCTGGCCCTCGCCCTGGGCGGCGTCTGGTACGCCCTGGCCGACCGGGCGGCCGACGGGGCCGGGACGCCGTACGGCGACGCCGTGGGGCTCGTGGCTCCGCTGGAGGACGGGGACTGCGTACGCGCCCGCCGGCCGGGAGGCACCCGGTTCACGGGGACACCGCGCCTCACCGTGGACCCGGCCTGCCGGGGCGGGGCGCCCGACGGCCAGGTGATGGCGTTCGTGCCCGCCTCCTCCGCCGAGGAGGCCCGCCGGCAGGGTCCGGCGCGGTGCGAGGAGCGCACGCGGGAGGTCCGGGACCGGCTGGCCGGGGTGCGCAGCATGGCGGTCGTGCCCGCCGAGGACGGTTTCGAGACCGCGCTCAGGCGCACGGCGTGCGTGGTCGTGGGCGCGGACGGGCCGTTGTACGGGCCGCTGGGACGGCACCGCGAGCCCGGTTCGGTCTTCGCGGACACCGCCACCATGCAGCGCCGGGACTGCCTGGACGTGCGCTCCACTCGGGAGGCCCGGCTGGTGTCCTGCTCCGGCCGGTACGACTCCCAGGTGCTCGGCTTCACCCGGCTGGCCCCCGGCGTCACGCTCGCCGAGGCGCCCGCGGCGGCGGACACGGCGTGTGCGCGCCAGGTGCCGCCGCGCGACTACGGATTCGACCCCTCCCTGTACGAGTCCGGTTCCCGGACGGCCGCCGGTGCCTGGAAATCGGGCTCTCATCTCGTCGTCTGCACCGTACAAAGGCAGAACGGGGGCACCATGGAGGGGAACGGACCATGAGGAGGGTGTCGCGATGCCCGGTTCCACGGACAGTTCGACGAAGACCATGGGGGCGCTCACCATCGGCGGCCTGGTCGCGGTGACGGCCTACACGGTGGGGCTCGGAAGCAACGGCTGGTTGTGGTTCGGCTGGGTCGTGCTGGGGCTGATCACTCTGGGGCTGGTGACCACGCGCAGCGCCTGAGCCCCACGCCGGGGCGCACCACGGTTCACTCGCGGCCGAGCCGGCCCGCCGAGTGCACGCCCGGCTGGTACTTCGGCAGCCGGACCGTGATCTTCATGCCCGCGCCGACGGCCGTCTCGATGACTAGGCCGTGGTCGTCTCCGTAGACCTGGCGGAGCCGGTCGTCGACGTTGGACAGCCCGATGCCGCCCGACGGGCTGACCTCGCGCGCGAGGATGCGGCGCAGCAGGCCCGGGTCCATGCCGGCGCCGTCGTCCTCGATGACGACCAGGGCCTCGGCGCCCGCGTCCTGCGCGGTGATCTGGATGCGGCACCGGTCGGACTTGCCCTCCAGACCGTGTTTGACGGCGTTCTCGACGAGCGGCTGGAGGCAGAGGAAGGGCAGGGCGACCGGCAGTACCTCGGGCGCGACCTGGAGGGTGACGGCGAGGCGGTCGCCGAAACGGGCCCGTACCAGCGCCAGGTAGTGGTCGATGGCGTGCAGCTCGTCGGCGAGGGTGGTGAAGTCGCCGTGCCGCCGGAACGAGTACCGGGTGAAGTCGGCGAACTCCAGCAGCAGCTCGCGGGCGCGCTCGGGATCGGTGCGCACGAAGGACGCGATCACCGCGAGCGAGTTGAAGATGAAGTGCGGGGAGATCTGGGCCCGCAGGGCCTTGATCTCGGCCTCGATGAGCCGGGTGCGGGACTGGTCGAGGTCGGCCAGCTCGAGCTGGACGGAGACCCAGCGGGCGACCTCGCCGGCGGCCCGGACCAGGACGGCGGACTCACGGGGCGCGCAGGCGACGAGGGCGCCGTGCACCCGGTCGTCGACGGTGAGCGGGGCGACGACCGCCCAGCGCACCGTGCAGTCGGGGACGAGGCAGGAGAGCGGGAAGGCCTCGCCGCGGCCGGTCTCCAGCGGTCCGGCGAGACGCTCCATGATCTCGGTGCGGTGGTGGGCGCCCGCGCCGTCCCAGACCAGGACGTCCTTGAGGTCGGTCAGACAGAGCGCGTCCGTGCCGAGCAGGGAGCGCAGCTTGCGGGCCGACTTGCCTGCGGTCTCCTCGGTCAGACCGGCCCGCAGCGGGGGTGTGGCCAGGGAGGCGGTGTGCAGGGTCTGGAAGGTGGCGTGCTCGACGGGGGTGCCCAGGCCGCCGAGGTTCTGCGGGCGGGCCGTGCGCCGCCCCAGCCAGAAGCCCGCGGCCAGGAGCGGGAGCACGGCGACGACCAGGCCCGCCAGGAAACCGCTCATGGAGTCGCTCACGGGGTCGCCTCCTTGTGCAGTTCGTCCGTGCGCAGCTCCTCCGGCAGGTGGAAACGGGCCAGGATGGCCGCCGTACCGGCCGGGACCCGGCCCGGTGTCGCCAGGGAGACCAGCACCATGGTGAGGAAGGCCAACGGCACCGACCAGAGCGCGGGCCAGGCCAGCAGCGCGTGCAGCGCGCCGCCGCCGCCCGGGAAGCCGCCCATGGTGGCGGCGACGGCGAGGAGGGCGGAGCCGCCGCCCACCAGCATTCCGGCCGCCGCGCCGGGCGGGGTCAGCCGCCGCCACCAGATGCCGAGGACGAGCAGCGGGCAGAAGGAGGAGGCGGACACGGCGAAGGCGAGGCCGACGGCGTCTGCGACCGGCAGCCCGCCGACCAGCGCGCTCGCCGCCAGCGGCACGGCCATGGCGAGGAGGGTGCCGAGCCGGAAGTGCGGTACGCCGCGGGAGGGCAGCACGTCCTGGGTCAGGACGCCCGCCACGGCCATGGTCAGCCCCGAGGCGGTGGAGAGGAAAGCGGCGAAGGCACCGCCCGCGACCAGTGCCCCGAGCAGGTCTCCGCCCACTCCCCCGATCACCCGGTCGGGCAGCAGCAGCACCGCGGCGTCGGCGTTGCCGGTGAGGGTCAGCTCGGGGGCGTACATGCGACCCAGGGCGCCGTAGACGGGCGGCAGCAGGTAGAAGGCGCCGATGAGGCCGAGGACGGCAACGGTGGTGCGGCGGGCGGCGACGCCGTGCGGGCTGGTGTAGAAGCGGACCACGACGTGCGGCAGGCCCATGGTGCCGAGGAAGGTGGCGAGGATCAGGCCGTACGTGGCGTACAGCGGGCGTTCCGTGCGGCTCTCGGCCCGGGAGGGTGACAGGGCGTCGTCGGCGCCCCGTCCGGCGGCCGGGACGGGGGTGTCCTCGGCGAAGGTGAGGCGGGTGCCGGCCTCGATGTGATGGGTGCCGGCGGGGAGGCCGAGCCGGGCGCCTTCGTGGGCGCGGCCGTCCACCGTGCCGTCGACGGTGACGGTCAGCGGCCGCTCCAGCTTGAGGGTGAGGCTGTCCTCGACCCGGACGGAGCGCTGCTCGCGAAAGGTGGCCGGTTCCTCGAAGGGGCGGCCGGGTGCGCCGTCGCCCTGCCAGGCCAGCACCAGGAAGAGGGCGGGGACGAGCAGGGCGGTGAGCTTCAGCCAGTACTGGAAGGCCTGGACGAAGGTGATGCTGCGCATGCCGCCGGCGGCGACGATGGCGGTGACGACGACGGCGACGATCACTCCGCCGAGCCAGTCGGGCGCCCCGCCCAGCACGGCCAGGGTCAGTCCGGCGCCCTGGAGCTGGGGCAGCAGGTAGAGCCAGCCGACGCCGACGACGAAGGCCCCCGCGAGCCGCCGTACTGCCTGGGAGGCGAGCCGGGCCTCGGCGAAGTCGGGCAGCGTGTAGGCGCCCGAGCGGCGCAGCGGGGCGGCGACGAACAGGAGCAGGACCAGATAGCCGGCCGTGTAGCCGACCGGGTACCAGAGCATGTCGGGGCCCTGGACGAGGACCAGCCCGGCGATGCCGAGGAAAGACGCGGCGGAGAGGTACTCGCCGCTGATGGCGGCGGCGTTGAGGCGGGGGCCGACGGTGCGGGAGGCGACGTAGAAGTCGGAGGTGGTGCGGGAGATCCGCAGGCCGAAGGCGCCGACGAGGACGGTGGCGACGACGACGAGGGCGACGGCGGGTATGGCGTAGCTGGAGTTCATGGCGCCTTCGGGGACGGGGTCATCGGTCCTCGACGAGGCGCACGAGGTCGCGTTCGTTGCGCTCGGCGCGGCGCACGTACCAGCGGGCGAGGAGGACGAGCGGGGCGTACAGGCCGAAGCCGAGGACGGTCCATTCCAGGTGGTGGGCGTCGGGCATCGCCGCGAACAGCAGCGGCAGCGGCCCGACCAGGAGCCCGAGCACCGCGAAGGCCGTGAGGCCCGCCCGTAGCTGGCTGCGCATGAGGGAGCGGACGTAGGTGTGTCCGAGGGTGGTCTGCTCGTCGATCTCGGTGCGCGGGCGGTAGTAGCCGGGGGCCCTGCCGGTGCGTCTGGGCGGGCCGGTGACGGTGACGCGGCGTTCGGTGGGGTCCTGGGGCATGGCTCACGGCCTCCGCATGAGCAGGTCCCGCAGTTCACGGGCGTGACGTCGGCTGACCTGGAGTTCCTCGGTGCCGACCAGGACACTGACGGTGCCGGCGTCCAGGCGGAGTTCGCCGATGTGGCGCAGGGCCACGAGGTGGCGGCGGTGGATGCGGACGAAGCCGCGGGCGCGCCAGCGCTCCTCCAGGGTGGACAGGGGGATGCGGACGAGGTGGCTGCCCTTGTCGGTGTGCAGGCGGGCGTAGTCGCCCTGGGCCTCGGCGTGGGTGATGTCCTCGACGGGGACGAAGCGGGTGACGCCGCCGAGTTCCACGGTGATGTGGTCGGGGTCGGGTTCGTGCACGGGTATGCGCGGAGCCGGGGCGGTGCCCCCGCGTTCGACGGCGCGGCGGACCGCCTCCGCGAGCCGTTCCCTGCGGACGGGTTTGAGGACGTAGTCGACTGCCTTGAGGTCGAAGGCCTGGACGGCGAAATCCTCGTGCGCGGTGACGAAGACGACCAGCGGTGGGCGGGCGAACCCGCTCAGCAGCCGGGCGAGGTCGAGCCCGTCCAGGCCGGGCATCTGGATGTCGAGGAAGACGACGTCGATGGCGTCCGGACCGTCGGGGCCCGACTCCAGGGCCCGGTTGATGCGGCGCAGCGCCTCCGTCGCGTCCGACGCGCCCTCCGCCGTGCCGACGCGGGGATCGGCGTTCAGCAGGTACACGAGTTCCTCGAGTGTGGGGCGTTCGTCGTCGACGGCCAGGGCGCGCAGCATGAGGCTGGAGTGTAGGAGCAATCCGTGCGCTGCACACGTGCCCGACGTGGACGTATCCGCTATATACAGTGCCCGCATGAACAGCAGGCCCGCCTCGTTCGACGAACTCGACCGGAAGATCGTCACCGCCCTGATGGCGAACGCCAGGACGTCCTTCGCCGAGATCGGCGCGGAGGTCGGGCTGTCCTCGACGGCGGTCAAGCGCCGGGTGGACCGGCTGCGCGAGACCGGCGTGATCACCGGGTTCACGGCCACGGTGCGGCCGTCCGCGCTGGGCTGGCGTACCGAGGCTTACGTGGAGGTGTACTGCGAGGGGGCGGCGCCGCCGAGGCGGCTGGCCCAGGTCGCGCGCGGCTACCCGGAGATCACGGCGGCGATGACGGTGACCGGTGGGGCGGACGCGCTGCTGCATGTGCGGGCACGGGACGTGGAGCACTTCGAGGAGGTGCTGGAGCGGATCCGGGCCGAGCCGTTCATCCGCAAGACGATCAGCGTGATGGTGCTGTCCCATCTGATCCCGGACAGTCCGGAGGCGGGTGCGAGCCATCCGGCACCGTAGGCGGGGCCCGGGGACCGGCCGAGGGCGCAGCAGGCGTGCGCCGGACTGCCTCAGGACGCAGCGATCGTGCGGGAACACGCAGCTTTTGTCGCTTGTCGTCCGTCTCCTTCGCTTCCTACCGTGGTGTCATACCCCAGTCACAATCCGTGATGAAGCGGAGGAACCCCTCTGTGTCCGAATCCCGTGTGCCGCGCCGGCGGCGCTTCCTGGTCTGCGAACCCAGACACTTCGCCGTGCAGTACGCGATCAACCCGTGGATGAGCCCCGACCGGCCCGTCGACGTCATCCGCGCCCTGAACCAGTGGCAGGCACTGGTCGACGCCTACCGCACCCACGGGCACACCGTGGACACGGTCCAGCCGGTCCCGGGCCTGCCCGACATGGTCTTCGCCGCGAACTGCGCGGTCGTCGTCGGGGGCCGGGTCTGCGGCTCCCTGTTCCACGCCCCCCAGCGGCGTCCCGAGTCGGTGCCCTACGAGGCGTGGTTCAAGACGGAGGGCTTCGAGGTCCATCACCCCGAGGCGATCTGCGAGGGCGAGGGCGACCTGGTCCCGGCCGGCCGCTGGATCCTGGCCGGCACGGGGTTCCGTACGACCCCCGAGGCGCACCGCGAGGTACAGGAGTTCTTCGGCGTGCCGGTGATCTCGCTGACGCTCGTGGACCCGTACTTCTACCATCTGGACACGGCGCTGTTCGTGCTCGACGACGGGCCGGACGGGACCGGCGGGAACATCGCCTACTACCCCGGGGCCTTCTCGCCCGGCAGCCGCGAGGTGCTGGAGCGGCTCTACCCGCACGCGGTGATCGCCACTCGCGAGGACGCCATGGCGTTCGGGCTCAACTCCGTCTCCGACGGACGGCACGTGTTCCTCTCGCCCGGGGCCCGGGCACTCGCCGACCGCCTCGCCGGCCTCGGCTACGTGCCCGTCCCCGTCGACCTGTCCGAGTTCCACAAGGCCGGTGGCGGCATCAAGTGCTGCACCCAGGAGATCCGGGAGACCCGTTCATGACCGCGCCCGCCCGCACCGCCCGCACCCGCGGCTCCGAGGAGCTCATCCGCGCGGAGGAGCCCGTCCTCGCGCACAACTACCACCCGCTGCCCGTGGTCGTGGCCCGCGCGGAGGGCGCCTGGGTCGAGGACGTGGAGGGCCGCCGCTACCTGGACATGCTGGCCGGGTACTCGGCGCTCAACTTCGGCCACCGCCACCCGGCGCTGACCGAGGCCGCCCACCGCCAGCTGGACCGGCTCACGCTCACCTCACGCGCCTTCCACAACGACCGGCTCGCCTCCTTCGCCGAACGGCTGGCCACGCTGACCGGCACGGAGATGGTGCTGCCGATGAACACCGGCGCGGAGGCGGTGGAGAGCGGCATCAAAGTGGCCCGCAAGTGGGCCTACGACGTCAAGGGCGTACCGGCCGACCGGGCGACGATCGTGGTCGCGGCGGACAACTTCCACGGCCGTACGACGACGATCGTGAGCTTCTCCACGGACGAGACGGCCCGCTCCGGCTTCGGCCCCTTCACCCCGGGCTTCCGGGTCGTCCCGTACAACGACCTGGCGGCCATGGAGGCAGCGGTCGACGAGACGACGGCGGCCGTGCTGATCGAACCGATCCAGGGCGAGGCGGGCGTGCTGATCCCGGACCCCGGCTATCTGGCCGGCGTGCGGGAGCTGACCCGCCGGGCCGGCTGCCTCTTCGTCGCGGACGAGATCCAGTCGGGTCTCGGCCGCACGGGGCGCACCCTCGCCGTCGAGCACGAGTCCGTCGTGCCGGACGTGGTGCTGCTCGGCAAGGCGCTGGGCGGCGGCATCGTCCCGGTGTCGGCGGTGGTCGGCAGCCGGGAGGTCCTCGGCGTGCTGCGTCCGGGCGAGCACGGCTCGACGTTCGGCGGCAACCCGCTGGCGGCCGCGGTCGGCACGGCGGTGGTGGAGCTGCTGGAGACGGGCGAGTTCCAGCGCCGGGCCACCGAGCTGGGCGCGGTGCTGCGCGAGGGCCTGACCGCCCTGGTCGGCAGGGGCGTCGTCGGTTTCCGCGCGCGGGGGCTGTGGGCGGGCGTCGACGTCGAACCGGCGCTCGGCACCGGCCGCGAGATCAGCGAACGGCTGATGCGCGAGGGAGTCCTCGTCAAGGACACCCACGGCTCCACGATCCGGCTGGCCCCGCCGCTGACCGTCACCGGCGAGGAGCTGGCGGGGGCGCTCGGGACGCTGGAGAAGGTCCTGACGTCCTGAAGGACCCGGACCTGAAGGGCCGAAGGGCCGAAAGGCCGAAAGGCCGAAAGGCCCTGACATCCTGACGTCCTGACGTCCTGACGTGTCCTGACGGTGCTGTTACGGAGCGGCTGGGCCCCGGTCGAGCCGCTCCACGTGCGCCACGTTGTCCAGGTCCTCGGCGTCCTCGCCGGGCCCGCCCGCGAGCCAGGCGTCGAGGATCTCCCGCAGCAGCGGCGCCGAGGTCAGCCGCAGGCCGATCGCGAGCACGTTGGCGTCGTTCCACCGGCGGGCCCCGTCGGCGGTGTACGCGTCGGTGCACAGGGCGGCCCGCACGCCCGGCACCTTGTTCGCGGCGATCGACGCGCCAGTGCCGGTCCAGCAGCACACCACCGCCTGGTCGGCCGTGCCGTCGGCGACCTCACGCGCCGCCCGCTGTGAGCACACCGCCCACCGCGGGTCCGCCCCGGGCCGCAGCGCCCCGTGGGCCAGCACCTCGTGACCCCGTCCGCGCAGCTCCTCGACGAGGAGGCGGGCGACGGGTTCGTCCATGTCGGAGGAGACGGCGATGCGCATGGGTGAAGCGTACTCACCGCCCGCTCGGCGCGCCGCTCACCTCATCGGCTCAACCACATGACCGAAGTCACGACCATACCCAGGATGATCGGGGGAACGGTACGACCCTGAGAAACGTACGACCGAGCAGCACTCCGCCAGGAGCGGCTGCGCGTGGAAAGGGAGGCCGCCACGTCCCCCACCGAGAACGGCCAAGAACCCGACACCGCGGCGATCCGCCGCCACCCGGCTCTGTTCCGGGCGATCAGGCGTCGGCAGAACCCCCGGCTGCGCCGGTCGGACATCACCGTCACGGACGAGGCCGCGGTCAAGAGAGCGGTGAAGGCCGCCTCTCTCGGCAATGCCATGGAATGGTTCGACTTCGGCATCTACGCCTATCTGGCCGGCACCATCGGCCGCGTGTTCTTCCCGTCCGGGAGTGACACCGCGCAGTTGCTCTCCTCGTTCGCCACGTTCGCCGTGGCGTTCCTGGTGCGCCCGCTCGGCGGCATGGTCTTCGGCCCGATGGGTGACAAGGTCGGACGCAAGAAGGTGCTCGCGCTGACGATGATCCTCATGGCGATCGGCACCGCCGCCATCGGGCTCATCCCCAGCTACGACTCCATCGGCTTCTGGGCCCCCGTCCTGCTGATCGCGTTCCGCCTGCTCCAGGGCTTCTCGACCGGGGGCGAGTACGGCGGTGCCTCCACCTTCATCGCCGAGTACGCGCCCGACAAGCGGCGCGGGTTCTTCGGCAGCTTCCTGGAGCTGGGAACGCTGGCCGGGTACACCGGCGCCGCGAGTCTGGTCACCGGCCTCACGGCCTGGCTCGGCAGCGACACCATGGACGCCTGGGGCTGGCGCATCCCGTTCCTGGTCGCGGCGCCGCTCGGCATCGTCGGTATCTATCTGCGTCTGAAACTGGACGACACGCCCGCCTTCCTGAAGCTGGAGGACTCCAACGTCCACATCTCGGAGGCGGCGACCGCGGTGGAGACCACCGCCCGGGGCGACCTCGCCAAGATCTTCCGCACCCACTGGCGCGCGCTGGTGCTGTGCGTCGCGCTCGTCGGCGCGTACAACATCACCGACTACATGCTGCTGTCGTACATGCCCACGTACCTGTCGGACGAGCTGCACTACAGCGAGAGCCACGGCCTGATGATCCTGGTGGCCACCATGGTGGTGCTGATGCTGATCATCAACCAGGTCGGCCGCCTGTCCGACCGCTTCGGCCGCAAGCCCCTCCTCATGACCGGCATGATCAGCTTCTTCGTGCTGTCCGCCCCGGCCTTCGTGCTGGTGCAGGAGGGCAGTCTGCTCGCCGTCTCGGCCGGCATGCTGATGCTCGGCCTGTCCCTGGTCTGTCTGCTGGGCACGATGTCGGCGGCGCTCCCGGCGATGTTCCCGACCAACGTCCGGTACGGGTCCCTCTCGGTCGGCTACAACCTGTCGGCGTCCCTGTTCGGCGGGACCACGCCGCTGGTCATCACCGCCCTGATCAGCGTGACCGGCTCCGACATGATGCCGGCCTACTACGCGATGGCCGCCGCCCTGGTCGGCATCGTCGCGGTGGCCTGCATGAAGGAGACGGCCCAGCGGCCCCTCGAGGGTTCCCCGCCCTCGGTGCAGACCGACGAGGAGGCCGCGGAGCTGGTCGAGTCGCAGGCTCCGACACCGAAGTTCTGATCGCTCGCCGAGCGGGCGGTGGAGTCCGGTACGCGCCCCGCCGCCCGCTCGTCGCGTCGGGGCGCCGAAGAGCGGCCGTACCGGTCCCGGACCGAGCGCCGCCATCCGGGCTACGATCGATCACCGGACGCGGACGTCCCGCGCGGAGCCGTGCCGTGCCTACCGGGAGAGTGGGAGACACACCGTGTTCTACTACGTGCTCAAGTACGTACTGCTGGGCCCGTTGTTGAGAGTGGTCTTCCGCCCCCGGATCGAGGGCCTGGATCACGTGCCGGCGTCGGGGGCGGCGATCGTCGCGGGCAACCACCTCTCGTTCTCGGACCACTTCCTGATGCCCGCGGTGCTCAGGCGCCGCATCACCTTCCTCGCCAAGGCCGAGTACTTCACCGGCCCCGGCCTCAAGGGCCGGCTGACCGCGTTCTTCTTCCGCAGCGCCGGGCAGATCCCGGTCGACCGCACCGGCAAGGAGGCGGGGCGGGCCGCGATCCGCGAGGGACTCGGCGTGCTGGGCAAGGACGAGCTGCTCGGCATCTACCCGGAGGGCACGCGCTCGCACGACGGCCGGCTGTACAAGGGCAAGGTCGGCGTCGCGGTGATGGCGCTCAGGGCCGGCGTGCCGGTCGTGCCCTGCGCGATGATCGGCACCTTCGAGGCACAGCCGCCGGGGCGGAGGATCCCGAAGCTGCACCCCGTGGTGATCCGGTTCGGCGAACCCCTGGACTTCTCCCGGTACGCCGGCCTGGAACGCGAGAAGGCCGTGCTGCGCGCCGTCACCGACGAGATCATGTACGCCGTCATGACGCTGTCCGGGCAGGAGTACGTCGACCGGTACGCGGCCGACGTGAAGGCCGAGGAGGCCGAGAGGGCGGCGAAGGGACCGAGGTTCCCCCGGCGGCCGCTCCGGTAGGAGGCGCTCTGCCGTCGGCAGAAGCACGTGGCCGAACGGCCGGGCCCACGCCTACGGTCGTCGTATGACACGTGCTGTGGTGCTCGGAGCGACGGGACAGATCGGACGGGTTGCAGTGGGGGCGCTGGCCCGGGACGGCTGGGAGGTGACGGCCCTCTCGCGGGGCGGCGGCCGGGACGCGGGCTGGCCACAGGAGGTGCGCGTGGCGCGGGCCGACCGGGAGGACGACGCGGCCCTGTCGGCCGCGGTCGGCGACGGCTGTGACGTACTGGTGGACATGGTGGCCTTCGGGGAGGGTCACGCGCGGCAACTGGTCTCGCTCGCAGGGCGGGTCGGATCCGCCGTGGTGATCTCCAGCGTGTCGGTCTACGAGGACGACAAGGGCCGCAACTTCGACACGCAGGCCGGACCGGGCGGCTTCCCGGAGTACCCTGTGCCGGTCACCGAACAACAGCGCACGGTCCGTCCTGGCGACACCTCGTACAGCACCCGCAAGGCGGCGCTGGAGCGGGAGCTCCTGGCGGCGGGCGACCGGCTGCCGGTCACGCTGCTGCGGGCGGGCGCGATCCACGGGCCGTACTGCCGCACCCCGCGCGAGCTGTACTTCGTCAAGCGCAACCTCGACGGCCGACGGCGGCGCGTCCTTGCGTACGGCGGTGCGAGCCGTTTCCACCCGGCGAGCGTGCACAACATCGCCGAGCTGATCCGACTCGCCGCACCGCGACCCGGCACCCGCGTCCTGAACGCGGTGGACCCCGAAGCTCCGACGGTGGCGCAGATCGCGGCGGCCGTCGACACGGTGATGGGGGTGGAGACCGAGGACGTCCTGCTGGACGGCCCGCCGGCCGCGGGCGGTGTGGGAGACACACCGTGGACGGTGCCCGTGCCGGTCGTGTGCGACATGACCGAGGCGCGGCGACAGCTGGACTACCGCCCGGTGGTCCGGTACGCCGAGACCCTGCCCGAGACGGTCACCTTCCTCGAGGAGCGGCTGGCCGGGCGGGACTGGCGGGAGGCGTACCCGAAGATGTTCCAGGCGTACGGCGACCTCTTCGACTACGCGGCGGAGGACACCTGGCTGGCGGCGCGGCAGGCGTGAGGCCGACGGGAGGGCGGCCCGATCGGGCGGGCCGCCCTGCCCCGTTCCGTTCCGCTTCGCGGTGGACACGGCTCGGGCGTGGCGTCTCACGCGGATGTTCCGGGAGCCGTTCCGGTCCGGGTGACCAGCCAGTCCGCGGGACCGGGCCGGGCCTCAGCCCAGCGAGGCCAGCCCCTCCTCCAGCAGCCGCCTGAGCCGCAGCCCGTCCGGCGCCACGGCCGTCACCAGCGCGGCCGGCCCGGCGAGCGGCATCACGGCCGCGCCCGGAGCGAGAGTGCGCGCCTTCGGCGGCTCGGCGGCGAACTCCGGACGTACGACGACGAGCTGGCCCACGGCACGCTGCCCAGCGAGCCCAGCGAGCCCAGCGGGGCCGTCCCAGCCGCCCGGGGCCCCTCGCCCTCCAGCACGGGCAGGGCGGTGCCGCCCCGCCCGTCGCCTCGCGCGACGATGCCCGTCCGCGGCCACATGGATGAGCAGTCTTTCCTGCTCGTGCGGGGTCAGTTGCCCTTACCACCTCACAGGACATCACGCCAGGACCGGGCGGTCCGGCTGTCGCGGCCACCGCGACGGCTATAGCTGTAACACACATGAATGCGCTGGAATGCACTCGCCTGTGCTCAAAAACCGCAGGTGGATCGGGGTGGAGAGTAGGGCTGGAGTGTTTCGGGCACGTCACCCGGCTTCGACCGACTGATCACCGGTGCCGTCGCCTGTCTCTCGCATGCTCAACAGCCCCCGCATGCCCGCCTGGAGCACCTCCGGGGGGAAGCCGCCGAACAGCGCGTACTGGGCCCCGAAGCCCTGCACCGTGGCCATCAGTGTCCGGGCCACGGCGTCCGGGTCGATGTCGTCACGCATCATGCCGGCCTCCTGGTAGCGCGTCACGACCTTCGCCCAGGCCGCCGTCACCTGGGCGACACCTTCTCCCAGGAGGGCGGACAGCGCGGGGTTGCGCAACGTCTCGGCCCAGGCCTGGATCATGAGCCGCGGGAACAGCCACTCGCCGGTTTCCGTCACCGCCGGCCGCTCCCGCCTCATGTGCTCCAGGGTGCGGGCGACGAGTTCGTCGGGCAGGGGCGGCGGGCTCTGCAGCGCGGCGCGCTCGTACACACCCCGGATGGCACCCAGCACCTCGGTGACGATGGCCTCGATCAACTCCTCCTTGCCGCTGAAGTAGCGGTAGACCGCACCTGCCGAGAGGTCGACCTCCCTCAGCACGTCCTGCATCGACGTGGCGTGGAAGCCGTTGCGGGCGAAGCAGCGCGCGGCGCCGTCAAGGATCTGCCGGCGGCGGGCGTCGAGATGTTCCTGGGATACGCGAGCCATGTGGTCCAAGCTAAAACGAACATTCCTTCTTGACAAGCCGACAGGACCCGCCGCACGGTGGAGACAGGTAAAGAACGAACGAACCTTCTTTTTGCGAGGAGCACTCATGTCCGGCCCCTCCCTTCCCCCCGGCCGCCGCGTGGCCGCCGTGGTCGCCCTGGTCCCCGTACTGGTGGCACTGGCACTGTGGGCCTTCGCCTGGCCGGCCGCCCGTACGGCACCCCGCGAGCTGCCGCTCGGCGTGGCGGGAGCACCCGCCGCCATCGCGCAGGTGGAGCAGCGGCTCACCCAGCGCGAGGGCGCCTTCGAGATCCACCGCTACGCCGACGAGGCCGAGGCCCGCGACGCCGTCGAGGACCGGACCGTGTACGGCGCGGTGGTCGCCGGTGACCGGGGTCCGAAGCTGCTCACGGCGTCCGCGGCGAGCCCCGCCGTCGCCCAGCTGCTGCGGCAGGCGATGACCGGGCAGGCATCCGCCGCGGGGGCTCCGGTCCAGGTCGTCGACGTGGTGCCCGCTTCCGGGGCGGATCCGCGCGGCGCGGCCCTGAGCGCGAGCGTCCTGCCGCTCGCGCTGGCCGGGATCGCGACCGGCGCCGCGGTGACCCTGCTGGGACTGCGCGGCGTCCGCGCGGCCGTCGCACTGACCGGCGCCGCCGCGTCGACGGGCCTGGTCGCGGCGGCGATCACCCACACCCTGCTCGAAGTGGTCACCGGTGACTGGTGGGCCGTGGCCGCCGTGTTCGGGCTGTCGGCCCTGGCCGTCGGGGCGGGCGTCGCCGGGCTCGCGGCACTGCTCGGGCGCGCGGGACTGGGACTGGGCGGGGCCGTGATGATGCTGCTGGGCAACCCCTCCTCGGGAGTGTCCTCGGCCCCGGAGATGCTGCCCCGGCCGGCCGGGATGATCGGCCAGTGGCTGCCGCCGGGCGCGGGCGGCTCACTGCTGCGCTCGGTGTCCTTCTTCGACGGCGCCGCGGCGACCGGCCCCGCGCTCACCCTCACGGGGTGGGCCCTGCTGGGGCTGGGCGCCGTCCTGCTCGGCGGCGCACTGCGCCGACGCGCACCCGGCGGCTCACCGGCGGCCGACCGGACCCGGACATCGGTACCGGCCGCCTGAGCCCGGGCAGCCCGAAACCCAGCCGTGCGCCGAGCAGGCCGTGCGCCGACCAGGCCGTACGCAGGGAGGTCGCGGACCCCGACGCGGTGACCGGGAGCCACGGACCGGTCGACGCACGGGTTCGTGAAGCCGGCCGCGGCACGCGGGCCGTGATGTTCCCGGGCAAGCGCGCCGACCTGCCGTCGCGCGGGTGGTGACGCGTCAGCCGGCACCGACCGGCCCTGCGGAAGGGCAGGCGCCAGTGATCTCGTCGTACGGGCCGATGAGTTGGCCCGCGTCCGCATGCGCCTGGAGGAGATCCTCGCACGGCACCCGGGCCGCACTCCCGAGCAGGTATCCGCGGACATCGAGCGGAAAACGGTCCTGGACGCCGTCGACCTGCTCGGGCGCATCAACCCCGCGCGGGACGGCTACACCTGTCGCGCACTGCGAACTGCCCAGGCGCTGGTCGACAGGGCGACGGCCCTGCGCGACGCACCGGCACCGATGCACCGGCAGGGCGAGACGCAACTGCACGCCACCCCCCTGGCCCGGGCGCTACGCGTACTGGACGGTGAGCGGCGGACTGCGCGCGTCAGCCTTCCACCGTGTTCCGGCAGTTGACGCACCTGAGGGTGAAACGGACCAAACGGCGTACCCCCTTTCGGCGTAGGAACACCACTGATTTCCGACTGGCCGAGGTTGCGCAACTCTCGTGCCCGCACGGCCGAACGACCTGCTCCGCCGCTGGTCCGGAGGTCGGCACCGCATTCGGCAGTCACTCGAACACGGAGGCGTCCACCCGAACGGGTGAGTGGCGAGTAACAACACAAAGGGCACGTTCCATTGGGAATCTCCCTCTGGACGAGACAAGATCCGTGACTGACGACAAGCCCCCGCCGCAGCGGCGGGGCGGTCCGGGCGGACGCCGAGTCCTGCCGCCGCCCGGACGACCGGTCGACAGGAGTGGATCGGCAGGAGTGGAGGACCCGAGCACGACGGGTCGCCGGAACGGTCATCTCCGCGGGAGAGGCACCGGACCGAGCAGCCCTTGGGGTGAAGCCGCACTCGTGCGGCCGGGCAACTTCGCCAGCCCGAATCCGACAGGTCATCCTTCACAGGCGGCTGACGAAGGGTTGCGCATGTCCGCGCTCAATCGTGTCCCGTCGCTGATGGCCCGAGCCGGTACGGCCTCGGCCCTCACCCTCGCCGCCATCGGCGGATCCGTCGTGGTCCCCGGTGCCGCCTCCGAGGCGGCCGCGGCGACCTACGGGACGAAGGCCCTCAAGATCGCGGCCTCCAAGAAGGGTTCACCGTACGCATGGGGCGCCGTCGGACCACGCAGGTTCGACTGCTCCGGGCTGACCCTGTATTCGTTCAAGAAGGCCGGCAAGAAGCTGCCGCGCACCGCGGCTCAGCAGTACAACAAGACACGTCATATTTCCGCCAAGAGCCGCAAGGCCGGGGACCTGGTCTTCTTCCACTCGGGCCGCAGCGTCTACCACGTCGGCATCTACGCCGGGAAGGGCAAGATCTGGCACGCCCCGAAGACCGGGGACGTGGTGCGTCTGCAGAAGATCTGGACCGGCAGCGTCTGGTACGGCCGGGTCAAGTAGGCGCCCGAGGGGGAGACGGCGTCGTGACCCGCCGTCTCCCCCTCGGGTGCGTGGTATGTGCCTGCGGCGCTCCGAAGGCCTTCGGCGCCTCACCGCTGAGTCTTCTGCCGGCCGGAGACCCGCCCCACGGCCGCGGCGGGCTCGGGGGGCACCGGATCGCTCGGCGGCGTCCAGGGAAGTTCGACGGAGATGGTCTTGCCGCCCTCTCGCGTGGCCCGCACTCTCAGCTTGCCGCCGCACTCCGCCGTCAGCCAGCGGATGATCACCAGGCCGCGGCCGTTGTCCTGCTGGACGGCGGCGGGGAGGCGCTTGGGGAACCGCGGATGGCTGTCGGTGACGCCGATGCGCAGCCGCTCGTCACGGTCGAGTGCGAGGTCCACCGTGAAGGTGGGTGACTGGCCGAGGGTGTGCTGGACCGCGTTGGTCGTCAGCTCGGAGACGATGAGCCGGACGGTCTCGGACACATCTGTGTCCGCCGGCAGGCCCCACTCCACCAGCGTGCCGACCACATACGTGCGCGCGACGGCCACCGAGGCGGGATCGCTCGGCAGAGTGACGGATGCTTCCAGATGGTCTGCCATGGCGAGGTAGTCCCTTTCCCACGGGACCGCGGCCCGACATGGAGCGGACGGTTCGAGTACGGTCCCGGACTGGTGCTTCGCCGTCAGACTGCCACCATCAGGCCCGTGGAGGGCGGCGATCCACCAAGATGTGCATATATCTGTCGCTCGATGCGGTGAACTCTGCGACGGCAGAGCGTATTTGGGCGGCTCTTAGGGAGTAGGGGAGTGGCCCATGCAGCATGGTCCCGTGGTGCGACGCCGGAAGCTGGGCGCGGAGCTGCGCGCCCTGCGCACATCGGCGGGGATCACCAGCGGCGAGGCGGCCCGGCTGGTGGGCTGGCACCAGTCGAAGGTCAGCCGGATCGAGACCGGGACGAGCGGGGCGAAACCGGCCGACGTGCGGTTGCTGCTGGACGCCTACGGCGTGGCCGACGACCAGCTGCGGGAGCTGCTGGTGACGCTGGCCGGCTCCGACGACGCGGGCGGCCGCAACCACTGGTGGCACGCCTATCGCGGGGTGCTGCCGCCGACCTACCGCGACTTCATCAGCCTGGAGTCCCAGGCGAGTGCGATGCGCACGCTGGAGACCACGGTGGTCCCCGGGCTGCTGCAGACGCCGGAGTACGCCCGCGCGGTGACGCGCGCCGCGGTGGACGGGCTGCCGGAGGAACGGCTGGACACGCTGGTGGAAGTTCGGCTGGCCCGGCAGGACGTGCTGCGGGCGCCGACGCCGCTGAGACTGAGCGCGGTCCTGGACGAGTCGGTGCTGCGCCGGGAAGTGGGCGGACCCGGAGTCATGGCCCGTCAGCTGGCGCGGCTGGTCGAGGCCGCGCGTCTCCCCCATGTCCGGCTCCAGGTGCTGCCGTTCGCCGCCGGGGCGCACATCGGAGTCACCGGCCCTTTCGTAATCTTTTCTTTTTCGAGCACTTCCGATCTAGATGTGGTTGTTCTCGACCACTTGACGAGTAGCCTGCACCTCGAGCGGAAAGAAGACCTAGGGGCCTACACCGAGGCCTTCAACGCCCTTCTGATCCATGCCCTTTCGCCCGAGGACTCGTTGGACTTCATCGCCGCGACAGCGGCGGGCGCGTAAGGAGGCACCATGACAGGCTCCACGTCCGCACTTCCCCGGAACATCCCCGACAGCACCGAGCTGCCCGGCATGCGGTGGCTGCGCAGCAGTTACAGCACCGGGGCGAACAACTGCGTCGAGACGGCACGGCCGTCGGCCGGCCCCTGCGCCGGACTGCTCGCCGTGCGCGACTCCAAGGACCCGGCCGGACCCGCGCTGCTCTTCTCCCCCGGGAGCTGGGCGTCGTTCACCGCAGGGATCCACCGCCACTGACTCCGTCCGGCATCGGGCGACGCACGGCCGTGTCACGCCGACTCATGGCCGCGTTTCGCCGATCACCCGTACAGCGCGTTCGATCTGATCCCCGGAGAGGTCCGCACGAGCGGTCAGCCTGAGCCGTGAGATGCCGTCGGGTACGGAAGGAGGACGGAAGCAGCCCACGGACAGGCCGGCCGTACGGCAGTCGGCCGCCCACCGTACGGCCCCCTCCGGGGAGGGGGCGCGCACCGAGACGACCGCGGCGTCCGGACGTACCGCGCAAAGCCCCAGGCCGGTCAGGCGCGCGTGCAGTTCGGCCGCCACCGCGCGGGCCCGCGCCGCCCGTTCCGGCTCGCGGCGCAGCAGGGTGAGCGCCGCCAGTGCCGCGCCCACCGCCGCGGGGGCGAGGCCGGTGTCGAAGATGAAGGTCCGGGCCGCGTTGACCAGGTGCTCGATCACCCGGGCGGGGCCGAGCACGGCGCCGCCCTGGCTGCCGAGCGACTTGGACAGCGTCAGCGTCACGACGACGTCGTCGGCGCCCGCGAGTCCCGCCGCGTGCGGGGCACCGCGGCCGCCGTCGCCGAGGACACCGAGACCGTGGGCGTCGTCGACGACCAGCCCGGCGCCGTACTCCCGGCACGCCCCGGCGAGCGCGGCGAGCGGGGCGGCGTCGCCGTCGACCGAGAAGACCGTGTCGCAGACGGCGACGGCGGGGCCGTCGTGCGTCGCCAGTGCCTTGCGTACGGCGTCCGGGTCGGCGTGCGCCACCACTTGCGTCGTGCCGCGGGCCAGCCGACAGCCGTCGATCAACGAGGCGTGGTTGCCCGCGTCGGAGACGACGAGGGAGCCGTGCGGCGCCAGCGCGGTGACCGCGGCGAGGTTGGCGGCGTAGCCGGAGGAGAAGACGAGCGCGGCCTCGAAACCGCAGTGGGCGGCCAGTTCGTGTTCGAGCTCGGCGTGCAGTTCGGTCGTGCCGGTCACCAGCCGTGATCCGGTCGCTCCGCCGCCCCACGTCCGCGCGGCCCGCGCCGCACCCTCGGTGACCTCCGGGTGCCGGGCCAGTCCGAGGTAGTCGTTGCTCGCCAGGTCCAGCAGCGGCGAGTCGGCCGGACGGGGGCGCAGAATCCGTACGAGTCCGGCCCGGCGGCGCGCCTGGGCCTGCTCGTCGATCCAGCCGAACGCCATGGGACGGTCCTCCGGAGTTTTGTGGGCAGTGGACAGACATTAGCGGCACGACAGCCCCCGCGAGGTGTGGCAATACCCACACGGTGATCTGTCAGTGTTGTGCAAACTCTCCTTGGCCCCGGGCGGCCCCGTAGGACAGGATCGGCTCTCATGGACCTGCTGAACACGCTGGTGGACAAGGGGCTTCGGCGCGAGTCGCCGACCCGCGAGGAGGCACTTGCCGTCCTCGCCACTTCCGACGACGACCTGCTCGATGTGGTGGCCGCGGCGGGCAAGGTACGCCGTCACTGGTTCGGCCGACGGGTGAAGCTCAACTACCTCGTCAACCTCAAGTCGGGCCTGTGCCCCGAGGACTGCTCCTACTGCTCGCAGCGGCTCGGCTCCAAGGCCGAGATCCTCAAGTACACCTGGCTCAAGCCCGACCAGGCCTCGCGGGCCGCGGCCGCGGGCGTCGCCGGGGGCGCCAAGCGGGTGTGCCTGGTGGCCAGCGGACGCGGTCCGACCGACCGGGACGTGGACCGGGTCTCGGACACCATCAAGGCCATCAAGGACCAGAACGAGGCCGTCGAGGTGTGCGCCTGCCTGGGCCTGCTCTCCGACGGCCAGGCGGAGCGGCTGCGCGAGGCGGGCGCCGACGCCTACAACCACAACCTCAACACGTCCGAGGCGACGTACGGGGACATCACGACCACGCACACGTACGCCGACCGGGTGGACACGGTGAACAAGGCGCACGCGGCCGGGCTGTCCGCCTGTTCGGGTCTCATCGCGGGCATGGGGGAGAGCGACGAGGACCTGGTCGACGTGGTCTTCTCGCTGCGCGAGCTGGACCCGGACTCGGTGCCGGTCAACTTCCTGATCCCGATGGAGGGCACGCCGCTGGCCAAGGAGTGGCACCTCACCCCGCAGCGCTGCCTGCGCATCCTGGCGATGACGCGGTTCGTCTGCCCGGACGTCGAGGTGCGCATCGCGGGCGGGCGCGAGGTCCATTTGCGCACGATGCAGCCGCTCGCCCTGAACCTGGCCAACTCCATCTTCCTGGGCGACTACCTCACCAGCGAGGGCCAGGCGGGCCATGCCGACCTGGAGATGATCGCGGACGCCGGTTTCGAGGTGGAAGGCGCCGACCACGTGACCCTGCCCGGGCACCGGGCAGCAGCAGGCGGTGGCGGCTGTGGGTCGCACGAGGGCGGCGGGACCTGCGGATCACACGAAGGCGGCGAAGGCTGCGGGTCGCACGACGGCGGCGGGGCCTGCGGATCCGTCCCGGTCTCGGGGGGCCGCGGCTCGGCGCCGGCCGCCGAACCGGCGTCGGCCGGTGAAGCCCGTACGGACCTGGTCGCCGTACGCCGCCGTGGTGCCGGAACGGACCTCGCTCCCAATGCCTGAGCCCGCGCCGGCCGTGGACGAGCTGCTGGCGCTCGACCGCCGGCACGTCTGGCACCCGTACGGCCCCATGCCCGGCCGGCAGGACCCGCTCGTCGTGGAGTCGGCGAGCGGGGTGCGGCTGCGACCGGCCGACGGTTCGGGGGAGCTCGTCGACGGCATGTCGTCCTGGTGGTCGGCCATCCACGGCTACAACCACCCGGTGCTGAACGAGGCCGCGCGCGAGCAGCTGGACCGGATGAGCCATGTGATGTTCGGCGGGATCACCCACGAGCCCGCCGTGCGGCTGGCGAAGCTCCTTGTCGACATGTCACCCGAGGGCCTGGAGCACGTCTTCCTCGCCGACTCCGGGTCGGTGTCGGTCGAGGTCGCGGTCAAGATGTGCCTGCAGTACTGGCGGTCGCTGGGCCGCCCCGCCAAGCGGCGCCTGCTGACCTGGCGCGGCGGCTACCACGGTGACACCTGGCAGCCCATGTCGGTGTGCGACCCCGAGGGCGGGATGCACGAGCTGTGGCAGGGTGTCCTGCCGCGCCAGGTCTTCGCGGACGCGCCGCCGGCGGAGTACGAGGAGGGGTACGCGGATCACCTGCGCGCGTTGGTCGAGCGGCACGCCGACGAGCTGGCCGCGGTGATCGTCGAGCCGGTCGTGCAGGGCGCGGGCGGGATGCGGTTCCACTCCCCCGCGTACCTGCGGGTACTGCGCGAGGCGTGTGACGCGCACGGCGTGCTGCTGGTGTTCGACGAGATCGCGACCGGGTTCGGGCGTACGGGCGCGCTGTTCGCGGCGGAGCACGCGGCGGTGACGCCGGACGTGATGTGTGTGGGCAAGGCGCTGACCGGCGGCTATCTGACGATGGCGGCCACGCTGTGCACGTCCCGGGTGGCCGACGGCATTTCGCGGGGCGAGGTGCCGGTACTGGCGCACGGGCCGACGTTCATGGGCAATCCGCTGGCGGCGGCCGTGGCGTGCGCGTCGATCCGGCTGCTGCTCGGCCAGGACTGGCTCGCGGAGGTCGAGCGGATCGAGACGGGCCTGCGGGAGGGCCTCGCGCCCGCCGCCGAGACGCCGGGCGTGCGGGACGTACGGGTACTGGGCGCGATCGGCGTGGTGCAGCTCGACCACGCCGTCGACATGCGGGCGGCGACGGCGGCGGCCGTGCGCGAGGGCGTGTGGCTGCGGCCGTTCCGCGATTTGGTCTATACCATGCCGCCGTACGTCACGGACGACGCGGACGTGGCACGGATCGCCCGCGCCGTGTGCGCGGCGGCACGGGAGGGATGACATGCCGGTACTGGTGATCACGGGCACGGGCACGGAGGTCGGCAAGACGGTCGTGACCGCCGCCGTCGCCGCGACGGCGCTGGCGGGCGGCCGGTCGGTGGCCGTGCTGAAGGCCGCGCAGACGGGCGTAGGGCCGGACGAGCCCGGGGACGCCCGGGAGGTGGCGCGCCTGGCGGGCGCAGCGACGGCGGCCGAGGTCGCCCGCTATCCGGAGCCGCTGGCGCCGGGTACGGCCGCGCGGCGGGCCGGCCGGGCGCCGGTGCGCCCGGAGGAGGTGGCGGAGACCGCGGACAAGCTGGCCACCGAGCACGACCTCGTGCTGGTCGAGGGCGCCGGAGGGCTCCTCGTACGCTTCGACGCGGCCGGCGGGACACTGGCGGACGTCGCCGGGCTGCTGGGCGCGCCGGTGCTGGTGGTGGCCTCGGCCGGGCTGGGCACGCTGAACACCACGGAACTGACGGCACGTGAGCTGCGCTCCCGTGACCTGGAACTGACGGGCGTGGTGATCGGCAGCTGGCCCGGGGCCCCGGACCTCGCCTCACGCTGCAATCTCGCGGACCTTCCCGAGGTGGCCGGAGCCCCCCTGCTCGGCGCCCTGCCGGCCGGGGCGGGCTCCCTTGCGCCGGCCGCCTTCCGGTCGGCGGCCCCGCAATGGCTGGCGGCCCGGCTGGAGGGCACCTGGGACGCGGAGGCGTTCCGGGCCCGGGAAGCGCCCTGACCGGCGGAACGGCTCCGGGGCGGCCGACCGCCCCGCACCCCGGGCCGAAGCGACGTGCCCGGAAAGGAGCCGTCCGCGCGATGGGTGCGCGGTGCCCGCAAGGGGGACAATCGCGGTAGGGCACCGCCTCGTGAGGGAGGTCTCATGGCGCTGCGATCCGCTCGTGCCCGCGGGGTGCCGCGGGACGCCGTGCACCATCCGCTGTTCGCCCGCTGCTACGCCCGGTTCAGTGAGGGCGCCGAGACCCGGATGGGCATGGGGCGCGTGCGCGAACGGCTGCTCGCCGGGCTGTCCGGGCGGGTGATCGAGGTCGGTGCGGGCAACGGGCTGAACTTCTCCCACTATCCGCGCACCGTCTCGGAGGTCGTCGCCATCGAACCGGAGCGTGTACTGCGGCACTTGGCCGTGGAGGCGGCGCTGCGCGCTCAGGTGCCGGTCGACGTCGCGCCGGGTGCGGCGGAGGCGCTGCCGGTCAAGAGCGAGGCCTTCGACGCGGCCGTGGTCTCGCTGGTGCTGTGCAGCGTCCGCGACGTGCCACGGGCGCTCGGGGAGCTGAGACGGGTGCTGCGACCCGGCGGCGAGCTGCGGTTCTTCGAGCACGGCCGGGGCGGCGGCCGGGTGATGACCTTCACCCAGCGCGCACTGGACCGGACACTGTGGCCTCCGCTGTCCGGCGGCTGCCACCTGTCCCGCGAACCCGTCGCCGCGCTGCGCAACGCGGGATTCACGCTCGGGCCCTACCGCCGGATGCTGATGCCGGAGAACGGGCCGGCCCTGCCGAGTTCGTACTGTGTGCTCGGTACGGCCTGGCGGGAGGCCGAGGCGTAGTCGTCACACGCTCCAGCGGCGCAGCTCGTCCGCGATCTCGCCGACCGACGCCTCACCGCTCTTGACCAGCAGGGCGAGGTCCCGCACCTGCTCGGGCGTGGTGGCGACCTCGACCCCGCCGGCGACCAGGTAGGCATAGGCGACCGCGGAGGCGAACAGGGCGTTGGAGCGCTCCAGCGCGGGGACGTGGATCAGCAGCTGGAGCAGCGCGGCGGCGCGGGCGTGCGGGCCCTCGTAGACGGGGGTGTCGAATATCTCGGCCCGGTGGCGGGCGACGGCCGCGACGAGCGCTCCCCAGTCGGTGACCTGGGGGTCTCCCGGGGTGCGCTGTTCGGCGAGCATCAGCAGCCAGGCGAGATCGATGGTGAGGTCGCTCATCCGGGAGCGTCGACGGCTCGGCCGCGGCCCTCGCCGACCTCCTCGGCGAACACCTTCTCGTACCGCCGCATGAAGTCGGCGGCGGCCTCCACGAAGGTGTGGCCGGCCTCGCCGGTGTCCTGCCGGACCAGTTCCTCGATGTAGCGGTTGACGCTCATCCCCCGGGCCACCGCTCGTTCGCGGGCCGCTCGGGCGGTGCCCTCGTCCACCCGCACGTTCAGCTGTGCCTTCCGGGTCTTCGCCATACCTCGAAGCTAGCGCCGAAACGCTAGCAGTGGCAAGAGCGGAGGCCCACGCGAGCGGGGCGGAATCCCGGCGGCTGGGCACGGCGGGCGCGGCGGCGCGCGTAGCGGCGGGCGTAGCGGCGGTGCCGCGCGCATCGCGCATGAAGGCGCTGGCGGCCACCGCGCACGAGTGGTTGACTCGTGACGTCCCGAAGTCCCCTTCCCCCAAGGAGAGTTCATGTCACGTCCGTACCGCTTCGGCGTCAATCTGACGACATCCGCACCCGCCGACGAGTGGGCCGCGAAATGCCGGCGGGCCGAGGAGCTCGGGTACGACGTGATCCTGGTTCCGGACCATCTCGGCATGCCTGCGCCGTTCCCGGCGCTGGTCGCGGCGGCCCGGGCCACCGAGCGCCCCCGGCTGGGCACCTTCGTGCTCAACGCGGGCTTCTGGAATCCCGCTCTGCTGGCCCGGGAGGTGGCGACCACGGACGCCCTGACGGGCGGGCGCCTGGAGCTCGGGCTCGGCACCGGCTACGTACGGGCGGAGCACGACGCGGCGGGGCTGCCGTTCGGCTCGCCCGGTGAGCGGGTGGACCATCTGCGCCGCACCGTCGAGGAGTTGGAACGGCTGCTCGGCGACGAGGAGTACCAGCCGCGGCCGGTGCAGCGGCCGGGGGTGCCGCTGCTGATCGGTGCCAACGGCGATCGGATGCTGGAGCTGGCCGCCCGGCACGCCGCCATCGCCGCGTTCACGGGCGGACGTACCGTGCGGGGCAGTACGACGGGGCAGCTCGCCCCGATCACGGCCGAGGAGCTCGACGAACGCGTGTCCCGGTACCGGGAGCCGGCGGCGGGCCGTAAGGAGCCGGCCGAGCTGAACCTGCTCATCCAGATGGTCGTCGTGACCGAGGACCGCGAGGCCGCCGTCCTGCCCCTCCTGGAGCACGTTCCGCACCTGACCACCGACCAGGTGCTGGAGCTGCCCATCTTCCTGGCCGGGACCCTGGAGCAGATCACCGCGCAGGTACGGGCGCAGCGCGAGCGGTACGGATTCACCTATCTGACCGTGCTGGAGCCGTACATGGAGGCCTTCGCTCCGGTGATGCTCGCGCTGCGCGACGCCTGACGGCCCGCCCCTCGTGGCGGTGCGCGCCGCGGCGGTCCGCATGCCGGAACGCCGTGTGGCGGTCCGGCGTGCGTGGTGGGATCACCGCATGACCGAACTGCGCGTACGGGCCGCCGGCCCCGGAGAACTGGACGCCGTGCTGGCCTTCTGGAAGACGGCCGCCGAGGGGACGAGCATCAGCGACGACCGGGAGGGCGTGGAGCGTCTGGTCGCCCGCGACCCCGAGGCGCTGCTGGTGGCCGAGCGGGGCGGGGACCTGGTGGGCACGGTGATCGCGGGGTTCGACGGCTGGCGCTGCCATCTGTACCGGCTGGCGGTGCACCCGGACCACCGGCGCCAGGGCATCGGCACGGCGCTGCTCACGGCCGCGGAGGAGCGGTTCGCGGGGCTGGGCGGGCGCCGCGGGGACGCGATGGTGCTGCGGCGCAACGAACGGGCCCAGCATGCCTGGCGGGCGGCCGGGTACGCGCCCCAGGAACAGTGGCGACGCTGGGTGAAGCCCCTCACCGACTGAAAGGCGTGAGCAACGGCGCATGAGCGAGTCCGCATCGGCGTTCCTCCCGGCACCACCACCGGCATCTCGTCCGGCGCCCTCCCTCGGCGCACCCCGTCGCGCGAGCCTCCGCGTCCTGGCCGATCATGGACTCGAGGTGACCCGATGACCGAAGTGCTCCTGCTGCTGGTGGCGATCCTGCTCTCCCTCGTGTGCGGTGCCTTCGTCGCGGCCGAGTTCTCGCTGACCACCGTCGAGCGCGGCGAGCTGGAGCGCGCGGCGGCGCGGGGCGAGCGGGGTGCGGCGAGTGCTCTGAAGGCCGTACGGAACCTGACCTTCCAGCTCTCCGGGGCGCAGCTCGGCATCACGGTCACCAACCTGGTGGTCGGCATGCTCGCCGAGCCGTCGGTCGCGGCGCTGATCGCGGGCCCGCTCAGGAGCGTGGGGGTGTCGCGCTCGGCGGCCTCCTCGCTGGCGCTGGTGCTGGGCACGGCCCTGTCGACGGTCTTCCTGATGATCGTCGGCGAGCTGGTGCCGAAGAACTGGGCGATCTCCTCGCCGCTGTCCGTGGCCAAACGGGTGGGCGGTGCGCAGCGCTGGTTCAGCGCCGTCTTCCGGCCCTTCATCAGCCACCTGAACAACACGGCCAACCGCATCGTGCGCCGATTCGGTGTGGAGCCCGCCGAGGAGCTGGCGTCCGCGCGCGGGCCGCAGGAGCTGGCGGCGCTCGCCCGGCACTCGGCCAAGGAGGGCGCGCTGGAGGCCGACACCGCCGAGCTGTTCGTGCGGACCCTGAACCTGGCCGACCTGACGGCACAGAACGTGATGACGCCGCGCGTCCAGGTCGTCGCCCTCGACGCCCGGGCGACGTGCGAGGACGTGGCGAACGCGACGCGGGCCACCGGGCTGTCCCGGTTCCCCGTCTACCAGGACACACTCGACGCCGTGGTGGGGACGGCGCACGTCAAGGACGTACTCGCGGTGCCTGCCGAACGGCGGAGCCGGCTCGCGGTCGCCGAGCTGATGCGCGAGCCGCTGCTCGTCCCGGAGTCACTGACCGTCGACCGGCTCCTGGACCGGCTCTCCGGGCGGCGCACGATGGCCGTCGTGATCGACGAGTACGGCGGGACGGCGGGCGTGGCCACGCTGGAGGACATCGTCGAGGAGGTCGTCGGCCAGGTGCGGGACGAGCACGACCCGCACGAGACGCCCGAGCTGGACCCGGCCGGCACCGACGACCAGGGCCACGCGCTGTACCGGGCCGACGGTGCGGCGCGGGTGGACCGACTCGCGCGGCTGGGACTCAAGGTGCCCGAGGGGCCGTACGAGACGGTCGCCGGGCTGGTCGCGGCCGGGCTGGGGCACATTCCCGCCGTCGGCGACACGCTGGAGGTCGCCGGCTGGCGGCTGGACGTCCTGGACGCCACGGGCCACAGAGCGGCCCGGGTGCTGCTGCACGCGCCGCTCGACGACGCGAGCGCCGCCGACGCGGACGAAGGGGAGGCCGGCCGGTGACCGCCGTACAACTGCTGATCGGTCTGGCGACGCTGGTGGTCAACGCGTTCTTCGTGGGTGCCGAGTTCGCGCTGATCTCCGTGCGCCGCAGCCAGGTGGAGCAGGCCGTCGAGACCGGGGCGGCCGGGGCGGAGGGCGACCGGCGCGCGAGGAGCGTGCTGTGGGGTCTGGAGCACGTGTCGGCGCTGATGGCGGCGGCACAGCTGGGCATCACGCTGTGCACGCTGGTCCTCGGTGTGGTCGCGGAACCGGCGATCGCGCACCTGCTGGAGCCGGTGTTCCACGCGGTGGGCGTGCCTTCCGGCGCGGGGCACGCGGTGTCCTTCGTGATCGCCCTGGCAGTGGCGACGTATCTGCACATGCTGCTCGGCGAGATGGTGCCGAAGAACATCGCGCTGGCCGAGCCGGTACGCAGCGCGCTGCTGCTCGGGCCGCCGCTGGTGGCGCTGTCCCGGGCGCTGCGCCCCGTGATCTTCACGGTCAACACCTTCGCGAACGCGCTGCTCAAGCTGCTCAGGGTCGAGACGAAGGACGAGGTCTCCTCGACCTTCACGGACGCGGAGCTGGCCGAGATCGTGAAGGACGCCAGTGAGGCCGGCCTGATCGACGACCGCGCCCAGGAGCGCCTGCACGACGCCCTGGAGCTGGGCCGGCGGCCGGTGCGGGACGTGGTGCTGCCGCTGGAACGCGTCGTCCACGCGCGCGTGGGCATCACCGCGGAGCAGTTGGAGCGGCTGTCGGTGGAGTCCGGGTTCTCCCGCTTCCCGGTGGTGGACGACGGGCGGCGGATCGTCGGCTACCTGCATGTGAAGGACGCCCTGGACGCGTCGGCGCGGGACCTGCCGTTCCGGCTGCGGGACATGCGGCCCATCGCGCGGGTGCGCGAGCGCACCCCGCTGGACGACGTACTCACCGCGATGCGCCGCAGCCGTACGCACCTGGCGGCCGTGATCGGCTCCGACGGGCGGCTGGCGGGGCTGGTGACCATGGAGGACCTGCTGCGGGAGCTGTTCGGGCAGCGGACGTGAGCCCACACGGCCCGGCGGAGGGCGACCGACCGGCGGGTATGTGCAGGGGCTACCATTTCTGTCGCCATGCAGACGAATCCCACTCACACCAGTCTTGTCACCGTCGGCGACTCCTTCACCGAGGGCATGTCGGACCTGCTGCCCGACGGCTCGTACCGGGGCTGGGCCGACCTCCTCGCCGCGCGGATGGCCGCCCGCTCCCCCGGATTCCGGTACGCGAACCTCGCGGTGCGCGGGAAGCTGATCGGGCAGATCGTCGACGAGCAGGTCGACGTGGCGGCGGCCATGGGAGCCGACGTGATCACGCTGGTCGGGGGGCTCAACGACACGCTGCGGCCCAAGTGCGACATGGCCCGGGTACGGGATCTGCTGACACAGGCCGTGGAACGCCTCGCGCCGCACTGCGAGCAGCTGGTGCTGATGCGCAGTCCGGGCCGCCGGGGGCCGGTGCTGGAGCGGTTCCGGCCTCGCATGGAGGCACTGTTCGCCATCATCGACGACCTGGCCGAGCGGCACGGCGCCGTGGTCGTCGACCTGTACGGGGCCCGCTCGCTGGCCGACCCGCGGCTGTGGGACGTGGACCGGCTGCACCTGACCGCCGACGGGCACCGCCGGGTCGCGGAGGCCGTGTGGCAGGCGCTCGGTTACGAGCCGGAGGATCCCGAGTGGCACGCGCCGATCCCGGTGACGCCTCCGCCGGGGTGGATGATGCGCCGGACCGCGGACGTCCGGTTCGCCCGGCAGTACCTGCTGCCGTGGATGGGCCGCAGGCTGACCGGCCGGTCGTCCGGGGACGGGCTGCCGCCCAAGCGTCCGGAGCTGCTGCCGTACGAGGACCTGACGCCGTGACCCCCGGTCCCGCCCGGCCCGCCCGGCCCGCGCGGCCCGCGCGGCCCGCGCGGTCTTCGTAGCTTTCGTAGCTTTCGACGAAGAACCCCGTGGAGCCGGCCTGCAGGAATCGCCAGTAGAATCAGTTCACGTGACTTCCGCTCCCGCCAAGCCCCGCATCCCGAACGTCCTCGCCGGACGCTACGCCTCCGCCGAGCTCGCCACGCTCTGGTCGCCCGAGCAGAAGGTGAAGCTCGAGCGGCAGCTCTGGCTCGCCGTGATGCGGGCCCAGAAGGACCTCGGCATCGAGGTTCCCGACGCCGCGATCGCCGACTACGAGCGTGTCCTGGACCAGGTCGACCTGGCCTCGATCGCCGAGCGCGAGAAGGTCACCCGGCACGACGTGAAGGCGCGGATCGAGGAGTTCAACGACCTCGCCGGGCACGAGCACGTACACAAGGGCATGACCTCGCGGGACCTGACGGAGAACGTCGAGCAGCTGCAGGTCCGGCTCTCACTGGAGCTGGTCCGCGACCGCTCGGTGGCCGTCCTGGCCCGGCTGGGCAAGCTGGCCGGCGAGTACGGCGAACTGGTCATGGCCGGCCGGTCGCACAACGTCGCCGCGCAGGCCACGACACTGGGCAAGCGCTTCGCCACCGCCGCCGACGAGCTGCTCGTCGCCTACGGCCGGGTGGAGGAGCTGCTTGGCCGCTACCCGCTGCGCGGCATCAAGGGCCCGGTCGGCACCGCCCAGGACATGCTCGACCTGCTCGGCGGCGACGCGGACAGGCTCGCGGAGCTGGAGCGGCGGATCGCCGGACACCTGGGCTTCTCGCAGGCCTTCACCTCGGTCGGCCAGGTCTACCCGCGCTCGCTGGACTACGAGGTCGTCACCGCGCTGGTGCAGCTGGCGGCGGCACCGTCGTCACTGGCGAAGACCATCCGGCTGATGGCCGGGCACGAGCTGGTCACCGAGGGCTTCAAGCCCGGCCAGGTCGGCTCCTCCGCCATGCCGCACAAGATGAACACCCGCTCCTGCGAGCGCGTCAACGGCCTGATGGTGATCCTGCGCGGCTACGCCTCGATGACCGGCGAGCTGGCGGGCGACCAGTGGAACGAGGGCGACGTGTCCTGCTCGGTGGTGCGCCGGGTCGCCCTGCCCGACGCGTTCTTCGCCCTGGACGGGCTGCTGGAGACGTTCCTGACCGTGCTGGACGAGTTCGGCGCCTTCCCCGCCGTCGTGGCCCGGGAGCTGGACCGCTACCTGCCGTTCCTGGCCACCACCAAGGTCCTGATGGGCGCGGTGCGGGCCGGCGTCGGCCGCGAGGTCGCGCACGAGGCGATCAAGGAGAACGCGGTCGCCTCCGCGCTGGCGATGCGCGAGCAGGGCGCCGAGCGCAACGAGCTGCTCGACAAGCTGGCCGCCGACGAGCGCATCCCGCTGGACCGGGCCGGGCTGGACGCGCTGATGGCCGACAAGCTGTCTTTCACGGGCGCCGCGGCCGACCAGGTCGGCGTCGTCGTCGCCCGGATCGAGGAGATCGTCAAGGAGCACCCGGCCGCCGCGGGCTACACCCCCGGAGCGATCCTCTGACGCGCTTCGCCCGTGCGGAGCTGGAGGCCGCCCGCGACCGTCTGGTACCGGACGTCGTCGCGGACGGTCTCCACGTGCTGTTCTGCGGGATCAACCAACATCTAGCGATTCACCCCTGTTGACCTGTACAGGAACACGATTCGAAAGATCAACTGGGAGAGGATTGAGAACAGGCGACAGCCACACGTTCTCCTCCTCTCTCATGAACTTCTCCCACCGCTCCTGCAGCGTTTCCGTGATCCGCAACTCCATCCCCGGCGTCACGTTCGCGTACACGCCCTCCACTCCCCCGATCTCGCGCCCCATCCGCACCTCGACGGCCACGCGCGGGTGGCCGTCCTCGTCGAGCCACTCCTTGTGGCCGTGCCTCAGAAGTTGGATCCGCTTCTTCGCCATCTCCGGCACCGCAGGTATCTTCACCCGCGCATACCGCCCCTCGCGCGCTGGGCTACCGTCCCTGATCGGCGACCAGTACGCCTCCTCGAAGTTCGTTCCAAGCAGCGGCCCCCCACTGTGCGACCGGAACATCCACTGCGAATCGTGCGAAGCCAGCAGTGCCTTGTGCATCTCATGCAGAAACGGCGGCACCGCCAACGTCCGCCACGAGTCGTATGTCGGGTCCACCCGCGCCCGTTCTCCCTCAACCCACTGATGCTGAGACCGCACCCGCAGGGCCGGCATCCTCGTGTATCGATCCAGGTCCGGTTCACGCTTTTCGTCGTCGGAGTCGAGTGGATCCGAGGCGGGCCAGTTCGGTGAGGTGAAGCACCGCTGCAGCCCCCACATCTCCTTCGGCCGCATACCAGTGAACGCTGCGGTCCAGATGTACGTCCAGCCGTCGTAGCCCCAGACACTGTGGGCGTTGACCGCGAGGCGGTGGAGCGTGGCCATCTCCTGGGGGCGCTTCTTCTCACGCACCTTCTTCTTGTACTTTCCGCGGCCGCGCTTCTCCCGTACGACTGGCGAGGTCATGCGGAGTTGATAGCGAGTCACCGAGTCTCCATCATGGCGCCGAAGACCATGAGAATCTCTCCGTCAACAAGTACGGCAACCGCTGGTACTACGGGGAGAGTCTACCTGCGCCTGGTCGGGTTCGGCAGGAGTGCGAGCCGTTCGAGGGCGGCAGTGATGTGACTGGTCCAGGGCCAGTGCTGGGCCAGGCGGAGGATTTACCGACGGCCGGTGGTCACGAGCTGTCCGGCCGTGGTGAACAGGCGGAGCCGCAGGCGGCGGGGTTCCCAGAGACGGGCCTTGCCGGTCATGGCGAGCATCGGCATCCAGGCCAGCAGGTCGAGAGCGATCTGCACGATCTCCAGCCAGATCCGGTTCTGGGCCGTGCGGTGCAGAGGAAGATTCCGCAGGCCGGTGGCCCGGGCGGCCCGGATGCGGTCCTCGGCCCGGGCCCGCAGCCGGTGACGGAGCTCGAGCTCGGCGATCGGCCGCCCCGAGGTGTTGATGGCGAAACAGGTCAGCCGCATGCCGTCCGCGTCCGTGAGCCTCAACTGGGCCCCGGGGTGCGGTCGTTCCTTCCTGACGATCAGCCGCATGTCCTTGGGCCAGCCGTCCAGAACGTCGCCGGTGAGTTCAGCGACCCAGGCGCCGTCCCGGATCTCGCCGCCGGTCTCGACGGCCGCCGTCCAGGCCGAGGCCGGAACCTTCAGCACGTGCTGGTGGATCGCGTCGGTGATCACCATGCCGACCGAGTAGGACAGTCACCGTCCCCGCTGGGCGAGCCAGCCCACGAAGTCGTGAGTGCCGCCCGCGGAGTCAGTGCGGATCAGGGTCCGGCGCCCACGCCGGTACTTCTTCGGCAGCTGGGCCAGCGCCAGTTGGGCGGCGGTGACGTGGTCGGACGCGGTGTTGGGCCGCACCGGCCTGCGAGACCACCTGCCGACCGTCTCCCTGGACACGGACACGCGGGTACGACGAGATAGGCTCTCTCACCTGGAAAGTGCTCTTTTCCTCGCAG